>PCXC01000079.1 GCA_002796345.1 Deltaproteobacteria bacterium CG11_big_fil_rev_8_21_14_0_20_42_23
CCGTTCTTCCAACGATAGTTGTTTGTAGTAGGTTCCCATGGCAACACCTTATCCATAAAGTGTTGCACTTCGTTTGTGAATTTAGGGGATCTACAACTCTATCTCAACCAAACCCTAACGACAGTAATTGGGGTGAAAGTTTTTTATCATTTCCGAAACCAAGATAACACAAAGAAAAACACCGCATTTAAACAGGCTGAAACAATCACCACACTTGCCCATGGATGATATTCTCCTCCAAAAACAGAAGCTTGAAGTCTAAGAAGTGCTGCAACTGGTGCAACTGGTTTATACACAACAAGATACGTCGAAAAAAGGGTGATGAGAACGATTGAGATTTTGTGAAAAGCAGTAAGAGTAAAAGGCTTTCGCGGATTTCTTTTTTGTTCTTCTTTCACTTGTTCTTTGAGTTCTTTCCAACTTAGCATGGCTTCCTTTACCAAAAAGTGCCAGGCACTTTCTGGTTTTGATCCTATTTTATGGGCAGCAAATGACCATTGTAGCACGTCGCCAAAAAGTGCCTGGCACTTTTTGGTAAGTTATCACATCTCCTCATACTCAGGTCCGCTGCCACCCTCTGGTGGTGTGAGTCTGCCGCCTTTGAAGCTGATGGCGTTGCAATGGATGCAGTTTGTGGGGTTGATGAACAAATGTTTTTTGCCATCATGCTCTTTCCATTCATATACTTCGGCGGGGCACATGTTGATGATGGCATTGCCCACTTCTTCAGAAACAGCTTGTGCAACACGCAAGTGATTTGGTTGCTTATCTTTACTGCGATTGCCCGAAGCCATCACGCTATCAAGTTTGCTAAAGGTGAGTTTGTGATCTGGCTTGGGATAGTTTCGTTTTTCTGCAAACAGTTCTTGCTGGCTATCTTGCTTGCACAATCTTTTTCCACCAGGAAAAGCGCCGCCAGTCACGGTCATGAGACCAGCTAAAACACTACCTTTCCAGAAGCCTTCACCAAAAGCTTGTCGCATGTTTCTCACTTTGTAGAGATCTTTGATGATAAAACTTTGATGAATATTTTCGTGATAACTTGCAAGCACACCAGCTTCTTGCAGGTTTTTCTTTGCCTTCAATTGTTCAAAAATAGTTTCGGCTGCCAACATGCCAGACCACATAGCGTAGTGAATGCCTTTGAGCGCGGGAACATTTACAAAACCGGCTGAGTCGCCAATGAACATGCCGCCCGGAAAGTGAAGCTGGGAGGGCAGTGCATAGTAGCCGCCTTCGGGAATGGTTTTTGCGCCCCATGAAAGACGTTCGCCATCTTTGAGTAAATCTGCAAAGAAAGGGTGCAGTTTCATTTCTTGCAAAAGATCGTGCACGGAAACGCCAGAACTTTTGCTATCAAGTCCAACGACTAAACCGAGGGCAACTTTATTTTTGCCGTAAGGATACACAAAACTTCCGCCAAATTCGTGATGCTTAGCACTGAGTTTAAGTGGCCAGCCCATAGTGTGAACAACATCTTTAAGCGGTTTTTTGACTTTCCAAATTTCCTTCACGCCAAGGGCAGCAATTTGGGGCATCTCGCCGTGCAAAGAAAAATGCTCCAAAGCAGCTTGGGTGAGGTGGCCTTTGTTGCCTTCGCCCAAAACGGTAACCTTGGCGATGAACTCTGAACCTTCTTGAAAGTTTGGCATTTGTGAGCCGTCTTGATTGCGGCCTTTGTCGTCAGTTTTAATTCCAACAACTGCATTATCTTTCAGCAAAAGTTTTGTGCCAGCAGTTTCGGGCAAGACGGTTACGCCAAGTTCACCAGCTTTTTCGGCAAGCCATGCGCCCACTTTGGAAAGAGAGGCCGAAAAGTTGCCATGATTTTTCATGGTAGGTGGAGTGGGGATGCGAATTTTTCCAGATTTTGTGAGGAAATACACTTTTTCAGAGGAAACTTTTTCGAAGAAAGGAAAATCTTCATCTTTCATTTCAGGAAAAAGAGCATGAAACGCGACGGGATTAATAATGGCGCCAGAAAGCAAATGCGCGCCGGGGAATTTTCCTTTTTCTACCACTACAACCGGGAAGTCACCAAGTCCAGCTTTAAGTTCTGGCTCTGTTTCCAGCAGTTGGCTCAAGCGAATAGCGCCGGCTAAGCTTGCAGGCCCAGCTCCCACGAAAAGCACGCCAGCATTCAGCTGCAGCTCAGGGCCAGCAGCTGGCGCGCCAACAAATTCGTTGGCCTTTACCGGTGGTGGATAATCAGCGGGAATGCGCGACATAAAAACTCCTTCAAAAATTAAAATTGCACTTGCGGTACTTCTTTTGCGCCTTTGCCAGCTTCAAAATAAACAGCTTTTCGTTCGAAGCCAAAAATGGCGGCAATGAGATTGCTGGGAAAACGTCGCACCAAAGTATTGTAGGTACGCACCGCTTCATTGTAGCGTTTGCGCTCAACGGCAATGCGGTTTTCTGTTCCGGCAAGTTCATCTTGAAGCTGCAAGAAATTTTGATTGGCTTTTAGCTGCGGATAATTTTCTGCAACCAGCAAAAGCCTTCCAAGGCTTGCACCCAAAGCTTGGTTGGCTTCAACTTTTTCTGGAACGCTAGAAGCCTGGCCAACTCTAGCTCTGGCGTTGGTTACTTCGGTGAATACTTTTTCTTCGTGCGAAGCATACCCTTTTACGGTGTTGACCAAGTTGGGAACCAGATCAGCGCGTCGTTGTAAAACGTTTTCCACTTGAGACCACGCGGTGCTTACGTTTTCATCGGCACTTACCAGTGAATTATATTTTGGAAATGAAAGCAAAAACAGAAGAGCTACGACGCCAAGTATAATCCATATTTTTTTCATATCTACTCCTTATAAAGCTTTAGGTGAGGGAATGTGTGTCCACATATCTAGTGATGGTGGTGAGTTGTGTCAAGTAAGCATGGAGCGTGCTGCGCAACTCTTTTTTGATCTGTTTGGTGTTTCCAGTTTCCAAGCATTCTGCAAGCACCAGAAAAATTTGCGGATCACATTCAATGCACTTTGCAAGCTGCAAAATAAGCTCTTTGTTTTTGTCTTCAGGTTTTTCGCCAAGCAAATGAAGTATTCCGCGAAAACTTAAGAGGATGGAACTTAAACTTCCCATAAGAGCATTCAGTAAAAGTTCTTTATCATTTTTGTGACTTGCAAACAAACTTCGAAGGTGAAGTTTTTTGCCGCGGAGTTCTGTTTCGCACTGATGTCTTAAGTTGCCCAGCGGAATTGCTTTTTCTTTCAGCGGATGCTGGCCAAATAAGACTTTGCTGCGTTGCTTGATGTCTAAATACTCAAGTGGAAACACATCAAGCGCATCTTGAAAATGATGCGGTGAAAAAAAGAGTGGCTCAGGGTTACCTTGCTTACACCATTTTTGCAGCACATCAGAAGCGAGTTCCAAAATTTCCATGTTCAAATCTGAAAGCACCATTAAAGTGCTCACTTTTTTTTCAAGGGTTTTTGAATCTTGGTTCGATAAAGATCCAAACACCAAAAACGAAAGCAATTTTTCTTTATATATTTTTTGAAGCTGCTGATTTAATTCGTAAAGATTCATACCAACTCCTTTTTGTGTTCATAATTTTTAAAATTTCCCCTCCTAGCGGGAGGGGAGTAAGGGGAGGGAGAAAGGCACATATTTGAAAACTACACCCTCACCTCGTTCCTCTCCCTTAGGGAGAGGAAGAAAAACACTATTGCAATGAGCTACCAACCACGGGAAGAACCTCCTCCACCTGACATCCCACCCCCAAACCCACCAAAGCCGCCACCAAACCCTTGTCCGCCGCCACCTCCACGGCCACCAGAAGCAAGCAGGATAAAGAATAGCAGGCGAGGATGTTTGATGAACATGTACAGAAAAAACAAGCCAAACAAAATTTTGAACGGCCATGGAAGTGAATTTTTTTTGACTTGAGGAACCTCGCCAGAAAATTTAAAGTTCAATTCCATTTTTGTGTTCAGCACATCAATAATACTCAGCGTTCCTTGCACAACGCCATTTCCAAATTCACCTTTTTTGAAAAAAGGAATTACAGCGTTATCGAGTATCCTGCCCGCTAAGCTGTCATTGATCACACCTTCCAGGCCATAACCAACTTCGATGCGGGTTTTTTTCTCGTTGGGAGCAATGACAAACAAAAGCCCGTTATCTTTTCCTTTTTTGCCAACGCCAAGTTGTTCAAAGCGCGTGACAGCATAATCATCAATCACATTTTCGTTGAGACTCGCGGGAATATCCACCGCAATTTCGATGGAAGTTTTTCGCTCAAAAGAAGTGAGTAAAATTTCAAGCTCTTGCTCCGTCTTCGCATCCAAAAGATTGGCCGCATCAAAAACAAAATGCCCACCTTGAGCAAAAGCCGGAAGTGAAGTGAAGAGGTTAAGGAAAAAGAGAAATAAAAAAAGACGAAGCATTTTCATGATGCAGTCTGTGTAGCAGAGCAGAGAAATAGTTCAATGGTTCAAATAGGGCGATGGGGCAATGGAACAATAGTGCGATGGATCAATGCTGTCATTGCGAGTTTTTGTGAAACAAAAACGTGGCAATCTCCTCTGACAATTCAGTTTTTCTCTGCAATGACGCGAACAATTGTAGGGACGCATTGCAATGCGTCTCTACGAAGACTTCATTTTGGAATGACAAGTTTTTTTCTCTACGTCTCTCTTCTTTCAGCCCTATCAGCATCAATAAAGCGTTTGGCGTCAGCTTCAGAAACACCAAGGTGTTGGGTGAGAAGCATTTTTACTTGTCTGTAAAATTTGTCTGG
>PCXC01000080.1 GCA_002796345.1 Deltaproteobacteria bacterium CG11_big_fil_rev_8_21_14_0_20_42_23
TGAACTTAAAAGTGGAAAAGCTATTGTTCGCAATTTGCGCACGAAAGAACAAAATGAAGTGAGGTTTGAAGATTTGTTACGCCATTTTGTAAAAGTGGATTGAGAGAATGTTATTGCGTCGGTTTGTAGGAAATTGTGTTTTGTCATCCTCGCGAAGGCGGAGGGATTCATTGTTATCACGAGGAACGTAGTGACGTGGTGATCTCGATTTTGCAATTGCCAGAGGAGATTGCCACACTCGCTACGCTCCTTCGCAATGACACAGAATTGCAAGAATTTTTGGATCCCTCCGCCTTTGGCGGAAGGATGACAAGTTAAAAAATGACAGAAAATAATTGAAGGAAAAAATATGAAACGAACTCACACTTGTGGTGAACTGAAAAAAACTGATGCGGGAAAAAAAGTCTTACTTCAAGGATGGGTTCATTCTCGTCGCGATTTGGGCGGTTTGGTTTTTATCGGCCTCAGAGATCGTTATGGTATCACGCAAGTAGTGATCAACCCTGAATCAGCGGGTGATGAGACAAAAAAGATTGCAGCTAAACTTGGCTATGAAGATGTGATTCAAGTTGAAGGAAAAGTGGAAGCAAGACCGGCCGATCAAGCGAATAAAAAAATGCAAACAGGTGAAATTGAAATAAGCGTTGAAACAGTTGAAGTATTAAGTCATGCGCAAACACCACCTTTTTTAATTGAAGATGACACCAATGCAAACGAAGAACTTCGATTGCAATATCGTTATTTAGATTTGCGCCGTCCATGCTTGCAGCAAAAATTGCTGACACGCCACAAGGCTGCGCAAATTATTCGCAACGTTTTATCGGCTGAGCAGTTTATTGAAGTGGAAACGCCGGTGCTCACAAAGTCAACACCAGAAGGGGCTAGAGACTACTTGGTTCCTTCACGCATTCACAAACATCAGTTTTACGCGCTTCCTCAATCGCCACAGTTGTTTAAACAACTTTTGATGGTTGCAGGTTACGATCGTTATTTTCAAATTGTAAAATGTTTTCGCGATGAAGATTTGCGTGCTGATCGTCAGCCAGAATTTACACAAATTGACTTAGAAATGTCATTTGTAGAACAAGAAGATATTTTAAACACCGTTGAAAAAGTCTTGGCGAAAGTATTTGAAGAAATAAGAGGTGTAAAAGTTTCACTTCCTTTCGACCGCATTAGCTATGCAGAGTCGATGGAAAAATATGGAGTCGACCGACCGGATAGGCGCATCCCCTTTGTCTTGCAGGATGCATCACATCTTTTCAAAGATGCAGATTTCAAAGCTTTTGCAAGTGTGATTGCAAATGGTGGCTTGGTGAAAGGCATGAAAGTAAGTGGAAAAAATTTCTCGCGCAAAGATATCGATCAACTTGAAGCTTTTGTAAAACCATATGGCGCAAAAGGTTTGGCATGGATGAAGTGTGAAGATGGTGAACTGAAATCGCCAATTGCTAAATTTTTATCAGCTGAATTATTGAATGAACTGAAAACATTTTTCAAGCTTAACGATGGTGATACGTGTTTCTTTGTTGCCGATAGTTTCAAAGTAGTGAATGCAGCGCTTGGAAACTTGCGTGTACATCTTGCTCAAGAAATGAAGGTGTTAGATGCCGAGCACTTTGATTTTTGTTGGGTAGTCGATTTCCCTCTTGTGGAATGGGATGAAGACAGCAAACGCTATATGGCATTGCATCATCCGTTCACCTCACCCCATCCTGATGATGTGCATTTGCTGAAAAACAAAGCTCATGAAGCCAGATCGCTTGCATATGATATTGTGCTGAATGGCTATGAAATTGGTGGTGGATCAATTCGTATTCACAATACCGAAGTGCAATCGCAAATCTTTGCTTTGCTGGGCATTGGCAGTGAAGAAGCAAAAGTAAAGTTTGGCTTCTTGCTAGAAGCCTTGAAATTAGGAGCTCCGCCGCATGGTGGCTTGGCGCTTGGCTTCGACAGGTTGGTGATGTTGCTGTGTGGCACCGATCAAATCCGCGATGTGATTGCGTTTCCCAAAACCACAAGCGCATCAGATCTCATGTGCCAGGCTCCCTCACCAGTAGACAAAACGCAGTTAGGTGAACTTGGCTTGAGTTTGAAGTAAAATGAGGAGGGTACGTTTTCCTAGTATTTAACTGCTTAATATCATTACTCAATTAGGTACCCCCTCGCAGAGCCTTCCTTGTTTTCGCTTCAAATGTGGTTTACGGGCAATCCAAGTTATATTCTTTCAACAACCTTTTTCGATTTCTGCCGATAATAAAGTGTTATGGCTATTACCGTTACAAGATCTCCATTACCTGTTTTTGCTCCTGTGTCTTATCTCCATTCTCCACTAGAGATGAGAGTCCAAGCAGGTGTGCGCTCTCCCATTGTTCGGGGTGGAAGGGCGCTTCAAGCTTATCGAGCGAAATTCGCAGCCTCATCTATCCCTTCGACTGATGCAAAAGTTCGTGGTGTTATTGCTCGCTATGAAGAACATGTGGGCATGGTTGGACAAAAAGTTATTGATGTCCTTTCAGATTCCGCTCGGGATAGAGGTTTGCTTGTTTCTCCTTTTGGACTTCATCACATTGCAACATGTGTGTTGAAAATACTGTCACAATCAACAGATCCCAACCTTCCCAAAGATATTTTGTTGGTTACTCCAGGAAAAGAAAATCGATTTCAGTGGAAAGAAACTCTGAAGCAAATGTCGTTTATATGTGATGAGGATAATTTGTGGCAAAATGGAAATGTGAACATACGACATGTTCCAGTGAGGGTTTTAAAGCGCATGTCTGAAGAAGACCTGATCGAATTGTTGGCGCAATATAAATTGCTCCTTATGGATTATGATCACCATACGAATCCTGATGGCATCAATGATGCGAATGATGAATTATTGAGACGCGTTCTTGTTAAAGGCGGCTGGATAAACAATGAATACCAAGTAAGACCCCAGTCAGATGGTAGATTTTTTCTTGGTATGTCAAAGCGTGTGAGTGAAGGTGCTGGAAAAATTTACAGAAATGGAAAGGATTTGATTCATGTAGAATCGTTTTCTACTTTGTTTGAAGCGGGAAAACTTCATGTGCCTCAGGTGAGAGAGCTTGTTCTTTCAGCTTCAGGAATAATGCAGAAATGGTCAGAACTTGCATTTCAAGATCGCTCTGCTTCCATGCTTTCCCTTCTTGAAATTGCCAAACAACGCTTAACCCGAACTCCGCGAACAATTATTTATGTAGAGACAAGAGAAGAAGCAAAAAGTTTAGAAAAACTCCTTGGAAGCCATGATGCTTTTAAAAATGAAGTGAGTGTTTTTCTTAGATCTGGTTCAGTGAAAGGCTATGACCTCTTTAAGAAAGGTGCAAAAAACATTCTTGTCCTTTGTAGAGATGACACTGAAGGTGTTGATGAGTTTTTAGAGAAGCCTGCAGAGCTTGTTTTTTTTGCAGATGTTTCAACCGTGAACGAAGCGAAAAAAGCTACACAAATGGTGGCACATCATTTGAGTCCTCAATCTCGTGTGTTTTTGGTTGATCTTGTGGGTATGTTTTCGACTCATGTTGAGTTAAAAGTTTTTCATGCGATGACATACACTTTTTCTGCAGATGATACATTTGCAGAGATGAATACTGATCTTCTCTCAAGGCATCGAAGAGAACTTCATTCCCGTTCTCGAGTATTTGGCGATAGTGATTTTAATTATTATGGAGTTGGTGTTGCGGCACAACTGAAAGATTTTTTTGCAACAACACCTGTTTCAACTCAGAAGCTTGCGCTTCTTCTCAATAGAGATGAAACAGATATCACGCAGCTTTTGCTAGGGCGATATCTTCCGGGAAACACTGATTTCATTGATGCACTTAGTGATGATATTGAATCAAGGAAAGCTCTGCTTCTAAAATATGCATGGGCGCAGGATCAGCGGGCGCAGTTTTCACGTTTACATCCCCTTCCAAATGCTCTTTCTTCTGGAGAACTCGAAATTTTAGAGCGTACTCGTCTTGGATTTTTTTATTATTTCAAAGGAGATTTCACTGCACTAGAAGAAATGACTCCAGATGAATTGAAAGAATACCTTATCTCTGGAAAAAGAATTACTGTTCAAAGCGCCGTGGGACAGAGATTTAATCTTGGTTTGGCGAAATTGCTTGCGGAAGATACAGAAAAGGGCATGCAAATTTTAAGCGAGAAGATCGAGGATCCAAGTATAAAATTTTGGAGCCCAGAAACGCCAGAAGATTTTTATAAGCTCAGTAGTGAACATTTGGATACATGGTTTTATTCTGTTTATTCTTTCGAGCAAGCTGGCGATCTGGTTGAGCCGAAGTCATTTATGGTTACCTATGAAAAAAAAGGAAATCGTATCTCTGCTCTAAAGATCTCGTCTCCCAGTGATGATATTCCCGTTTCGAGAGGGAGAACAAAGTTATTTATAACTAAACATTCAGATGGCAAATACAGTCTTGATTTTTCAATAGGTACTGGAAATCAAGATTTTGTAAGTGCATGGAAATCAGTTTCTTCTGATGATCAGTCTCTTTTGTTGGCAATGAGGGATGAACCTTCCGAGCACATTCTTCCTGAAGCTGAAGTGTTAAAGCCAACAATGGAACAACTCAGCAACTGGTACGATACTGTTTATCCACCTCACAATCCGATGTTAAGAGAATGCGTAATGGTTGTAGAGATAGCAGCAATGCCAAGGGGTAATAAACTCAAAGTGCGCTTTGTTGCTGATGGAAGTCCTTTAAGACGAAGGAGTGGAAGGTTTTTTAAAGTTTTTCGCAGAGCCGATGGAAGTTTTGAAGGAGTAAAATAAAAGAACTTTTCATTTTTCCTAATCCAAATCACTCTTCTCTTGAGCATCACCAGATTCAATTTCGGACAGAGGAACGAAAGGGGTTTCTGGTTTTTTTGCTTCGTCATCCCATGTAATTACGCTAGACCACTCCGAGCGTTTTTTGAGAGATGAACAGGAAATGTTGGTGAGACCTTGGCCTCCGTAGGATGCAAAACACATCTCAGCTTGCGCATCTACAAGATAAACAAGTGCCAAACCGGTGCCTTTCACGTCGTACTCTTCACGCCAAAAACGATCTTTACTTTGTTTCACTTTTGCAAACGAATGTGCTGAAGCAAAAAGAAGAAAGAGAAATAAACTGAAGAATAATATTTTTTTCATCCCAACCCCCAAGTTATTTTAATCCATTGTGTATTCAATGCTTACATCTTCAACGCTTTCTTCTGGCCTGTCGTTGAGCGCTTGAATAATATCTTCTTCAATAATATCGTAAGCTGCTTCCGAAAGTTTTCCGTTTTGCTCAATGCTCTGTAACAAGCTTGAGCCTTGCTTTCCCGCCAGGTTAATTTTTTCGCGCACTTCAACGGCATGCTTCCAACCCGCTGCAGTTTCTGGTTTGTGCGTTCTGCCTTTGTCCACCAAGTGCACATTCAAGTCGCGCAAAATGATGGTGTCTTTCATGTGATGTTTCACTTGCACTTCACTTGGCTTTGCCGAAATGCGATCGGGCGAAACAAACAGATGGTGAATCTGCCCATTAATTTCCAAGTTATGCTTATTCGCAGCCTCTTTCGAAGGCGCAATAATCACTTGGTAATTTCCATAATTCGCGCGGATATTCAGAATGTGAACTTCGTTCTCCTTAATATCCTTTAATGGACTCACTACTTCTCTTAGTTTTTGAAACAACTTCTCTGGCTTCGATTTATCTTTTTTCATGGTGTCTCCCTCTCTAAGCTTTCTTGAGCTTAATAAGAGCAACTGGCATGCCAAAAAAAGCTCGAAGCAGTTTGCTTGTCCAATGTCTTGAATTATATGGCTTTTTGTTCAGAGCTTGCTGGTTTTTTGGCAGTGATGATTACGAAAACGCAGTCAAAACGAGGGGAGGCTGTCAAAATGTATGCTCTCAAAAAGAGAGAAGAGACGGAAATGACAGTTCTTTTTCTGAAGACAGGAGTTCGTGGGTTTCGAAGGAGCAAAGCTGCGTTTGTTCCGTTGGACTGAACAGATAGTGTTCGCCAAGAGGAAATGCTCTAGAGCTGCGGCCATCGGAGAGAAAACTAAAGCCGCCGTAAAGTTCACGTGAAACCGTTTCGAGGCTGCGAATTACTTCGGCTTGCACTAAGTTGTATGACGCTGTGTTGCATAAGCTGGAAAGCATATCCACGATTGGCTTTGTGCTATAGAGTTGATGAGAAGCTGGCGCGGCAAAAGCCACGTGGTCTAAAATGAGTCCGGTACTTTTTGCATCAGTTTTAAGGGTTTGTGAAATCTGCGTCTGAACTGAGTTTGTGAGGGGTAAGGTTTTGTGTTGCACCAATGTTGGAAGTTTTGCTCCGTACGTTCGAAAAGTTTTTTCGTAACGACTCAGTTTTTCAATAATGGATTGAAGGCGTAGCGAGAGAATGGGCGTGTAATTTTTTTCTCTCTCGTCATTATGTTTTATTTCATTGAAGGTATGCAGCATGTTTTGCAATTGCGTGACGCGTTCGATAGAAAGTTTTTCGTCAAAGCTGGTTCCATTCCAACCCTGAGAACTGAAAACACATTCTTCTTCGAGGTGATCATAAAGAAAGACGCCATCAAAAAGTGCGCACCAGACATCTGGGAAACGCTGTGTTTTGTAGGGTGTAACCGAACAAGCCTTTGCTTCTAGCAAGGTGTGGTAGTTGATGCAGCCGATAAGCCCGCCGGAAAAAGGAAGATAAGCATCTTTGTGAAAATTTCCCGCAAGGCATTCCAGATGATCGATGGCATCGAAAGGCGCCATGATGCACGTGTGATCATTTTCAGTAACAAGCCCAGATTCAACGGTAGTAATGTTTTGCGGGAAGTAGGCAAAAATTGAATAACGAGCTTTATCGTGAAATGAAATATTGGACGAAAAGAAAAAACATTGCGTTTGCAGCAAAGCTGGAAGAAGTTTTTGAAAATCATGTGCTGGGAGATGCTGTCGTTTCACGGTTGTTAGCTTCACCATAAGCTTTACGAAGAGTCAATTGTTCTTTCTCCTTGCAAGCTCATTTTAACTTGTTAAGTCTTTTCGCATGTCAAATATTTCACTTCAAAATGTGAATGTTTTTTATCCGAGTCCAGCAGTAAAAACTCGGCCCCTTGGGGCCGAAAAACCGTTAGCAGATTTCCCTGGATTAAACTCGGGAGTTTGCTCCCGAGTTTTTGATGGTGAAACCCAGGTCTTAAAAAATGTTCACCTTGAATTTAAAAATCATAATACAACTGCAGTTGTTGGCCCAAGTGGAAGTGGAAAATCAACTCTTCTCCAGCTTATTAATGGATTGGTAAAACCAAACTCGGGTTTGGTGACTGTTTTTGGGAAGGCCATCAATTACAATCAGCTGCCTGCTTTGCGAAAGCAGATTGGATATGCGGTGCAAGGCACGTGGTTGTTTCCGCATATGACGATAAGGGAAAATATTACGCTTCTTGCCAAGCTTGAACAGTGGAGTGCCGAAAAAATTGAAAAGCGTTTGAATGAGTTAGTAGATCTCGTTGAATTGTGGCCACATCTTTTAGACCGTTACCCATATCAGCTTAGTGGCGGCCAACAGCAGCGGGTTGGTCTTTGCCGAGCGATGATGTTAAATCCGGAAATTTTACTCTTGGATGAAACGTTTGGTGCGCTTGATCCCATTACCAAACACGAAATTCACGAAGAGTTTTTGCGCGTGCAACGAGTGACAGATAGAACTGTTTTGTTGGTTACTCACGATGTGCAAGAAGCTATGAAACTTGCAAAACGACTTATTGTTTTACACGAAGGCAAAATACTTCAACATGATGATGTTGAAGTGGTGTTGAAGAAACCTGCAAATGCTTTTGTAGAGCAGCTTTTAAGCTCACAGCTTGAAAGAGTTTCCTTATGAAAAAATATTTTATAATTTTTTTCAGCCTTTTTCTTTTAACTTCATTTTCTCTTCGTGCAGAAAAAACCATTTCAATCGGCGCAAAAAACTTTACCGAAAATCGGCTCATTGCCGAGATGATGGCCACATTACTTGAAGATGCTGGCTATGCGGTTGAAAGAACATTTGGACTCGAAGGAACTTTGATTGCCTATACAGCTCTCACCAATGGTGAAATTGATGTGTATCCTGAATATTCTGGAACTATTGAGCAGACAATTCTTAAACTGTCTTCTTCGCCTTCATATACAGAACTTCAAGAACGCTTGAAAAAGCAGCACAAGCTTTTGCTTCTTGATCCACTTGGCTTTAACAACACCTATGCCATGGCAGTAAGAAGTGAAACGGCGGAAAAGTTTCACTTGAAAAGCATAAGTGATCTACGTGGAAAAAATCATTTACGTTTTGGTTTCAGCAGCGAATTTTTGAAACGTGAAGATGGTTGGCTAGGCCTTTCGAAAAAATACCAGCTTATTGCAAAGCCAAGAGGAATGCAGCATGGCCTTGCGTATGAAGCGATTTCAAGTGGAAAAATTGACATCACCGATGCTTATTCCACCGATAGTAAAATTGTGCGTTTTGATTTGCGTTTGCTTGAAGATGATGAACGTTTTTTCCCACACTACTTTGCTGCAGCCCTTGTGAGAAGCGAACTTCCTGTTCGAGCCATTTCAGCGCTGAAAAAACTTTCTGGTCGCATTGACGATAAACAGATGCAAGCTTTGAATGCTGAAGTAGAACTGGAGAAAAAAAGTTTTGAAGAAGTTGCCTCTTCTTTTCTTGAACGCGAAGGACTTATCGAAAAGAAATTTTCGCATGCTGAAGAAAATTGGTGGCTTACCTTGGCCGCCAGAACGCTGCAACACTTGAAGCTTTCGTTTGTAGCTTTGTTTTTTGCATTATTGGTTTCGTTGCCACTTGGTGTGTTTGTTTTTCGCTTCAAAAAAATGGCGCGCCCCATTTTGTATGCGAGTGGAGTGGCGCAAACTATTCCATCCATTGCTTTGCTGGCAATGATGATTCCCCTTTTTGGCATTGGTCAAACGCCAGCCATTATTGCACTCTTTATTTATTCTCTTTTGCCGATTTTGCGAAACACCGCAATAGCCCTGTTTTCAATTGATCCCCGTCTGCGTAAAGTTTCCATTGGTATGGGTTTAACCGCGTGGCAGCGCTTGCGCTATGTTGAATTGCCTATTGCGATGCCCACTATTTTGGCGGGCATTAAAACTGCAGCGGTAATTAATATTGGCACTGCAACGCTTGCCGCTTTCATTGGAGCAGGTGGTTTGGGTGAACCTATTGTAACGGGCTTAGCGCTCAACGACAGCAAACTCATATTGGAAGGCGCAATCCCGGCGGCGATATTAGCCATTCTCACAGAACTTTCGTTTGAACTTTTAGAAAAAAAACTCGTTCCAAAGCATTTGCTGCAAAAGCAAAGTGTGTGATTTTTAACTTGAGTTTTTATTATCCGCCTGAAAAGATGCGCCACATCTCAATTTGCCGAAGATGACTCAAAAAGGAAAAACTTATGACTACTTTTCTTTCACCCACACTTCTTCAGCCGCCAATAGCTAGCCCGTTTGGACCAATTACTTTTTATGATGGTATTCCACTTGGTTTGCAAACCGGTTCAGCTAAAAACCTAGTGCGTTGTTTACAAGGTCCAAGTTTTTTTTACGTTCCTGCTAGAACTCCAACAAATAATCTTAGAGTTGTAGCAACTTTCCTTCGTGGCACTGAACAAGCTGGTGCTTATGCCATGGCGAAATTGTTTTCTGGTCATATGGCAAGTAGAAGTGCAGCGTCTCTTTGGGCAAACATGCTTTACTTTATTGGGAATCCATTAGCGGCAAAATTAGGCCCTATGTTTTCGCAATCTCATCTTCCTTTAGAAGGTGTGGACGAAGGGTTGTGGGATATGAACAATGTGTGGGGCGATGATGTTCCTGCAGCCGTTGCTATGCTTCGTTCTGCGCTGCTTGCCTTTATTGCTCAAAGAAATCTAGAGCTTCAGGCTTTAGTGGAAGTGCAAACTGGAAAAAATGAAACCGGTGCTCCTTATGCTGTTGTGGGAAATGATAATTCTCCAGGTGCTCGCTTAGCCAAGTGTTTAGACCTAGAGCGCATTCACACTCATCGTCAAAGTTTAAGTGCGGGCATCGAAGCTGCATTTGGTGTGCCTTGTTTTGCCATTCATTGTGGAGAGAGACCTGCCGATGCGAGAGAGGGTGATCTTGTAGACAGACAAGCTTGGACAGTGATGGATTTTATAAGAAGTGAACTATTGCTTTATGCAGGTGTTCATTTTCTTTCACTTCCTGATCTTGCTGTGGCTGCAGGCTAAGCCATGGGGCATTTTCGGCATTTTGAGCCGGAGCCTTTTTTCTTAGGCCCGCGGAAATGCCGATAGAGCCAGTAGCTGCTGGCGGCGACGATAATGTAAACGATGATGTCTTGCATGGTTTTTTTCTCCAAAGGTGAGGGTGAAGTTTTTGAATTGGCTTTCTCCCTCCCCTTAGTCCCCTCCCGCTAGGAGGGGAAAAATCAGCCTCGGATTTTTTAACACCCCAACAACGTTCCTACTTGATAAATGGCAAGTGCTGCCACGTAAGCTAATGCGGTCATGTAGCTGAACATAAAAATGGGCCAGCGCCAGGAATTGGTTTCGCGTTTTACGATGGCAACGGTTGACATGCACTGACAGGCGAAAAGAAAAAAGACCAACAAGCCTAAACCCACCAGTGGAGTGAAGACGGGTTTCCCATTTTCGCGTTTTTGATTTTTTACGGCTTCAAGTAATGACGGTGAAGTTTCATCAACATCATCACCAACGCGATAGACAATAGCCATGGTGCTCACAAAAATTTCACGAGCTGCAAACGAAGCAATAAGCCCAATGCCAATTTTCCAGTCGAAGCCAAGTGGTTTTAAGGCAGGTTCAATTGCTTTTCCAAGTCTTCCCGCAAAGCTATATTCAATAGGGCTTTGCTCGGTTTCAGTTTGCATTGAAATATTTTTCACTTCTGTGTTTTCACCAGCAGAGATGGTGTTTGGTTTTGGATAGCTGGTGACAAACCAAAGAATAATGGAGAAGGCAAAAATAACCGTTCCGGCATTCGTTAAAAAAACTTTTGCACGCTCCCAAGTTCGTCTTAAAACACTTGTCATTTTTGGCATGCGATACGGTGGCATTTCCATCAAGAACGGAAGCGAAATGGTTTTGAGCATAGTTTTTTTCAACACGAAGGCAACAATGATGGCAGCGATCACGCCTAAAATATAGAGCCCCCACAAAATCAAACCTTGTAAATTGAAAACGCCCAAGTAGGTAATGCTGGGAATGCAAGCTGCAATTAAAAGTGCATAGACGGGAAGTCTAGCGCTGCAGCTCATCAGCGGGGCGATCATCATGGTGGCAATGCGATCGCGTTTGTTTTCGATGGTGCGTGTTGCCATCACGCCAGGAATAGCGCAGGCGAAAGAACTTAAAAGAGGAATGAAGGCTTTTCCATGCAGGCCCAGTTTAAACATAATGCGATCCATCACGAAAGCTGCTCTGGCCATGTATCCGCTGTCTTCCATCAGAGTTAAAAAGAAAAAGAGAAAAGCAATTTGCGGAACAAAAATAACAACAGATCCAATGCCAGCAATAACACCATCTACAATTAAACTTTTAAGTGATCCATCGGGAAGTATGGCTGCTACAACGTTTCCAAGCCATCCAAAAAAACCGTCAATAAGATCCATGGGAAAACTAGACCAAGTGAAAAGGGCTTGAAAGAGAAGTGCCATCAACACAAAAAAGAAAATGGGACCAATAATTTTATGCATAATGACGCGATCGAGTTTGCTTGCAAAGCTTGGATTGCAGCATTCGTCGGTGCATTGTGAGGCGTTGAGCACATTTTCAATCCAGGTGTAACGATATTCGCTTTCGAGCGCGCGCCAATCTATTCCAGCTGCTTCAAGGTTTTGCTGAGAAGCCAATACAGCTTTACGTAATGGCTCATCTTTATATTCGCTCAGTTCACCTTCGCGCGTGAGTAAGCGCAAGGCTTCTGCGTCGGTATTGTTTTGAACATCATCCTTTTTGAGGAGTTCAGATAAAATGGAGAATTCTTTTTGCACTTCGGCAGGAAGTTTCAACTGAGGCAAAATGCTGCGCGTTTGTTTCAATCCTTGTGCTAACAAGTGTTTGATTTCTTCAACGCCTTTTTTCTTTGGAGCAACAGCGGTGACAATGGGAACGCCAAGATTATTTGAAAGTTTTTCCACATCGATGCAGATTTTTTTCTTTTCCACTTCGTCATACATGTTGAGCACAAGCAGAGTGGGAAGTTCGCAGTCAATCACTTGTGTGGTGAAAAAAAGTGAGCGCGTTAAATTGGTAGCGTCGGCAACAATGACAACACCATCGATAGGCGTATCAAGCTTTCGCCGGCCAAGTAAAATTTCGGTGGTGATTTCTTCGTCGGGGGAATTTGCGATGAGGCTGTACGTTCCGGGAAGATCGATGAGCTTTATTTTTTCACCTTGAAATTCAAAGTGACCTTCTTTTTTTTCAACGGTGACGCCAGGATAGTTTCCAACTTTTTGACGAGAACCCGAGAGGGCATTGAAAAGAGTGGTTTTCCCCGTGTTTGGATTTCCGATTAAGAGATAGGTTTTCATTTTTTAGTTTAAGCGAGAGCAAGCATAATTTGAGCAGCTTCTTCTTTGCGAAGAGCAACGCTATGCAAATTGCCAAAGCGAACTTCAATTGGGCATCCAAGAGGAGCTTTTTGAACGAGGGCGATATCTTTGTTGGTGCGCAGGCCAAGTTCTCGCAAACGTGTGAAAAATGGGCCTTTGCCGTTGATGGTTTGCACTGTTCCTGATTGCCCAGGTTTAATTTCAGAAAGTGGAATGATGGTCATGCTTTTTCCTCCGTAAAGCGTTCGCACGCTGGATAGGTTTGCATCTTTTTTAAAAATTCACTTACCACTTTATCTTTGCTGTTGATGAAATTGACAAGGCGTTCCAACTGCACACTTGTTTCAAAGCTAATGAGATGCTCCAATTTGCAGGCGTCAATTTCGGCTTGATCTGCTGACACGCCAAGTACATCGCGAAATAAAATTTGAAGCAGCTGGTCGTTTTTTTCGATGAGCTTTGCCATGCGTTTGCCTTCGTCAGAAAGCAGTAAAAACTTGTTGTGGTCTTCAAGTACAAGACCGCGTTTTTTGAGTGGCTTCAAGCTGATAGAACAGCTTCCGCGAGTAATGCCAAGCAAGCGAGCGATGTCGGTAACGCGTGCGTAGCCCTGGTCGTCGATGAGTTCGCTGATGGTCATGAGATAATGAGCCGCACTGTGGGTGAGCACATTGTCATCGAAGCTTTTCCAGGTTTCCTGCTGTGACATTGATAAGGTCTCCAAACGCACGGTGGACTTAGCGTCTTTTTGTTTGGCATGTCAAACAAAAAGTGTGGGAAGGTCAAAAACAGGCAAATTTACCAAAAGTACACAGGCGCTTTTTGGTAAGCGGCCTCATTTTTAGGCAGGTTTTGTGAGGATTTTTTTAAAACGGACCATTGTAAAGTTATAGTTTACAATGGTTCTATAGAAATAAAACGTAGTATTTACAACAAGTTAAAAGATCAAATTTCAGAACCAAAAGTGTCAGATTTATCCGAGTCCAGCAGTTAAAACTCGGCCCCTTGGGGCCGAAAAACCGTTAGCAGATTTCCCTGGATTAAACTCGGGAGCTTGCTCCCGAGTTTTTGATAAATAATATCGGTTGTTTATGACATAGGGAAACGTACCCTAAATAAAAAAACCCGCCTGAAGCTTCAAGCGGGTTTTTCATTCTCAATCTCAACCGGGCAAGTTTACACTTGTCGGCGTCGTATCAATATAAGCAGTGTCATCAAGACCATCAAGATGACGCCAAGTTTGTGATGCGGGTTTGCGCCAAGGCTTAAGGTACAGCTTCCGCCGCTGGCGATGTCTGCGTTGCTATCTTCTGATGTAGCCTCTGTCTCTGTTGATTTATCAGTACAATCTGCGCTTGATTCAGAAGAGTTCGTTGATAATCCAGGAAGGAATTGATCATAAGAAGCATCTATAGACCCTTTTGTTGAGCAGTTTCCTGTTGGAGTTGCTTTTGGAGTTTCTGTAACTTCCTCATTTTCATCTCCAGAATTTGTCGCGAGTACTTCGTTTTCATCAACAGATGAATATGTTCCTCTTAAATCAGCTGCGCTGTTTTGAATCCTAGTTGAGGCATCTGCAATAGCTTGAAGCGAATCAGTTTCTTTGGGGCTTCCGAGGATGCTTCTTGTGTCTTCTCTCACTGCAATACTTGGTGATGAAGTTGTGTTGAAAGTTGGAGGCAAAACGCCAGCTCTGTCTATTATATCGCTTTCTCTGAAATAGATTACTGGCGCACGGAAAGCAAGTGCAGATGGATTGTCCTCTAAAGAAACCCGCGCTCCATCATACTCATTATTAGAAAAGAAAATTTGTCCAACCATGGACATATATCCGTTAGCATTTTGAAGAAAATGCATTAAATCTGCTTTGTCTACATTTGCAAAACAGTTTACCATATCGCTTTCCGGTAATGGGCGACAAGAAGTGGTTGCAACTAGAGCTTCTCCTGGAATGCTATCAGGCGCATTCTGATTAATAAAAATGGCAGGTTTGACAATTTTGATAATATCATCAAGGGTTTCAAATTTTGTATTTGAACCGAAGTTTATTGCTCGAGCACGTTCAAAATTTTTAGTTTCAAGTACTCTTTCCAAAACCGTTCTCGGAATAGGAAATGTAATATATATAGTGACCAGGTTTTCAGGGGCCGAGCTCTCCCGCGCTGGTACAATTGTAATTTTATAGTCATCTGGGTTTTGCGAAATAACATGATCTGCCCTACATCCCACAATTGCCAAACAAACTACCAACAGTGTAAATATTTTCTTCATGTCAAAACTCCTTTAATTTCCCCAGTATGGTTTCAGGGATAGAAGAGCAAAAGGAGTGCCAATGAAAAACTTAGCAATTTCAATTGTTTTTGAGGTGTTGTTTAAGTTCGTTTGATGTTTTTTGACGTGAGAGTGGGGTGTTGAGGCATCGGTTTTTGATGGGGGAGTGTGACAAAAAGCGGAATTGTCAGAGGAGATCCTTCACTACGTTCAGGATGACAAAGAATTGCTTGAATTGCTGGATCCCCTGGTCAAGCCAGAGGATGACAAGAGAATAACTTACGAAACCTGAGATCTGGTGCCGCAGCCAGACTTGCAGCCGGCGCAGGCTTTGATTTGCTTGGCGACTATTTCCACTTTGATGGAGCTCGTGAAGGTGTAGCCTTCTGGGCCGTGTTCGATGGATTCGATGATGCACTTGTCTTCGCGCTTGCCAGACGCGCTGCCCAGCATCACTTCCAGTGCGTTTTGGATGGAGAAGAAATGCTTCAAGTATAAAAATTCATAGGTTTCATCTTGCGGTGGGAGCTCTTCCAAAAACACATCGGCCGGCATGGCCAGCACTTCTTCGGCGAGTTTGCCTTGCATCCAGTCTTGCAACAACGAATAGCCACCAACCGCTGCGCCGCAAGTGCGCTTGGAGAGGCGATAGCTGCTGATGCGTTCATCGGCATCAAGCTCTAGCTTCAGCAAATCGGTAATATCGTTACAAGGCATGGAGAGCTTCTTTCACAGTTAGTGTGGGAGGGCAAGGGGAAGTTTAGCGGAAGGTTTTTTGAAGAGCTCTTCGTGTTTCGGTCAACTGCTTCTTGATTTCAGGCCTATTAAGAGCCTCTGCTGTGAATTCAAGGTTTAAGAGCCTGGTGATGCTGTAGCTTGTTCTGTAGATTCCCTTTACATCGTCCCCCCTGAAAAACCCTCCATGAGCACATCGAAGTGAGTAATGAGAGTGGTTTA
>PCXC01000081.1 GCA_002796345.1 Deltaproteobacteria bacterium CG11_big_fil_rev_8_21_14_0_20_42_23
TTTTATGACCTATCCACTTTACGCCATCACTTCCTCTCTTTTCTTTCTCTTCCAAATTCAACTTCACTTCAAGATACAATCCACAATTCTCACAATTTTCCTGTCATCACGAGGAACGTAGTGACGTGGTGATCTCAATACTTCAAATTGCCAGAGGAGATTGCCACTCCACCTTAGGCGGATCGCAATGATAGCAAATAGTGAGAATTGTGGATCCCCTGGTCAAGCCAGAGGATGACAAGCATTCAACCAAGTACTAAGTACTATCGAACTATCGAACCATTGTCCCATTGCCCTATTGAACAATTGAACTATCGCCAAATTGCACCACCCATCACTTCACCAAATCATACAATACATCGTTGTCTCTTTTACTTTTTTCATCACGCTCGATTTTACTTTGGTATTGTTTTGCCAGCTCATCGTTGGGGTTGATGTCCAAAATCTGTTTCGCGGCATTGAGGGTGGAAGGATAATCTTGAAGGCTGTAGCTTGTCACCAGCAGCTCGCGCAAAAGGGCATAGCGCAAGTCGGTGTTGTCCGCAGTATTTGGCGTTTGGCCAAGGGCGCGTTCAAAACGCAACTTGGCTTGGGCATACTGTTTTTGCTCACGTAAAATTTGGCCACTCATCAGCATAGCATCCACATTATGAGGATTCTGCTTGAGGGCAATTTCAAAGAGAGGAAGCGCTTCAGTGTATTTTTCCTGCTCGTACAAAATTCTCGCAGCGTGAACCATCACTTCATTTTTTTCGGGATGGAGACTGTAGACAGAAGCAAAATCTTTTCTTGCAATATCAATGAGTTTCTCGGCATTTTTAAAGTCATCCTTCAACTCAAAATAAAGCGCCAAACGCAGCAAAACCAAAGGGTCGCGGCAGCCTTTTTCATAGGCAGTCCTTAGCAATACAAGGCCAGTAGCATTATTTCCAAGCTCGAAGGCATTAAGCCCTCCAACAGCATAGACATCCCAAGCTTCGGAATGCTTTCCATACTTTTGGTAGTAGTGGACATCATGCATCATCACGTGAGCTTGCTTCTCTGCTGTCGGCTTTAAACCTGGCTGTATCGTCTCATGTGAACCGGGGGACGAATGGGGCTCATTTACAGCCCCCATAAAGGGAAGAGGTGCCTCTTCCGCAAAGCTAGGCCTAGCAAGCAAAAGCGAAGCAATCAAAAAAAAACTAATCATTCCAAGCCACTGACGCCACAATAGAAACATATCTCTTCCCCTTGCCTAAAAATTGAGCAGCTCACCAGAAAGTGTCTGGCACTTTCTGGTCATTTAGCATAATCCCTCTAAATATCAGCATTTTTTTCTTGTAGCCCCCATAAAGCTATGATAGCAAGCCCGCACTTAACGACACACGCCCTTATCTACTTTGGTGCTTCCATGTGGAAGTCAAAGAGGGCGGAGGGGCCTGCTACAAGATTTTCCAATCTTTTTCGAGGCCACAAACCAAGGAGCACAATATGAGTATTACCGTAAGCATCAAAGAGATGTTAGAAGCAGGCGCGCATTTCGGCCACCAGACAAAACGCTGGAACCCAAAAATGAGGCCATACATCTTCACCCAACGTAACGGCATCCACATCATCGACCTCGATCAAACCGCTGCGCAAGCCAAAAAAGCTGCAAACTTTATTCTTGAAACGGTTGCTTCAGGAAAAAGAGTTCTCTTTGTAGGTACCAAAAAACAAGCTCGTGAAACTATTGCAGAAGCAGCAAAAAAAGCTGATCAGTTTTACGTCATCAACCGCTGGATGGGTGGAACGCTCACCAACTTCAAAACCATTAAGGCTTCCATCGACCGCATGGTGAAGTTGATGGAAATGCGCGACAATGGCGAATTTGAAAAGCTCATCAAAAAAGAAGGCCTTAAAATGGCGCGCTCCATTGAAAAACTTGAAGAAAACTTGGGTGGTATTCGCGAAATGAAAAAAGCGCCAGGCGCTGTTATTCTTGTAGATCCAAGCCACGAACACATCGCAAAAAAAGAAGCTATGCGTCTCAACATTCCAGTTGTTGCCTTGCTTGATACCAACTGCGATCCAGATAACATCGATTATCCAATTGCATGCAACGATGATGCAATTCGTTCTATTCAGTACTTCATGGATTTGTTCACTGAAGCTTGCATCGAAGGCGGAAAACTACGTGACGTCCGCATCCGCGCCGATCAAGAAAAATCAGCACAACGAAAAGAAGAAGAGAAAAAATCTATGCCACGCGTTCGCGAAAAGAAAATGGCTGGAAACAAAACCAGAGCCTACACCGCGAAAAAAGCTGAACACGAAGAAGGCGCAAGCGCTGAAGAAGTAGAAACATTCGCAAAAGCAAGTGCTGAGAAAAAAGAAAACTAATTTTATGGATGATCCCTCCCCTTAGATTAAGGGGAGGTTAGGTGGGGTTATTGTTTTCACTCTCAAAAATCAATAACTCCCCCAGCCCCTCTTAATTTAAGAGGGGAGATATTCTGAATAATTTTAAAAAGGAGTTCGTAATGAGTATTTCAGCATCAGCAGTAAAAGAACTACGTGAAAAAACTGGCGCCGGCATGATGGAATGCAAAAAAGCGCTTACAGAAGCTTCTGGTGATTTTGAAAAAGCAATTGAGATTCTTCGCAAACGCGGATTGTCACTGGCTGCAAAAAAAGCTTCCCGAAAAGCATCCGAAGGAACCATTGGCGAATACTTAAGCAACGATGCCAGCTTCGGAACCTTGCTTGAAGTAAACTGCGAAACAGACTTCGTTGCAAAAAACGACGATTTTCAAAACTTCGTGGCAAAGCTTGTTGAGGTTATCAGCAAAAATAAACCTGCAAGTGTTGATGCCCTTATGGAACTTTCACTTGGAAGTGAAACCGTTGCAAGCACACTCACCAACATGATTGCAAAAATCGGGGAAAACCTTGGTATTCGCCGCTTTGCTCTCTATCAAGCAAACGCTGGTGAAAAGTTGGCGCAGTACATTCATCCCGGAAATAAAATTGGAGTGCTTGTTCGTTTTGTTGATCCAAGCAACAAGCTTTCAGCAGATTTGGGCCGCGATGTTGCTATGCACGTTGCAGCAATGAATCCTCAATACTTAGATCGTAACAGCGTTCCCGAAAATGTTTTGCTGAAAGAAAAAGAAATTCAAAAAGCTCAAATGGCTGGTCAAAATAAACCTGAAGAAATCTTGAACAAAATTGTTGAAGGTAAAATTGGAAAATACTTTAGCGAAGTTTGTCTTCAAGAACAAATTTTTGTAAAAGATCCCGAAGGAAAACAAGCCGTAAGCAAATACCTTAAAGGTGTAGATGCTGGCATCGAAATTAAAGAATTTGTTCGTTACCAAGTAGGTGAGGGCATCGAATAAAAGCCAAAGAGCGGGGGGACAGTGGCCAAAGTAAAATACAAACGCATTCTGCTAAAACTTTCAGGCGAAGCTCTTTTGCCGCCCGATTCAAAGTACGGCATTTCAACTTCTGTTGCCGACAAAATTGCCGCCGAGATAAAGCAAGTAGTGAAACTGGGCGTTCAGCTTGGAGTTGTTATTGGCGCCGGAAATATTTTCCGCGGTGAGGCAGCAGCAGACGAAGGTATGGACCGCGTTATCGCCGATAACATGGGCATGCTTGCAACCGTCATCAACAGCTTAGCTTTGCAGGACGGGCTTTTCCGAGCCAACGTTCCATCCAGGGTTCTCACTTCATTTCCCATGCATCAAGTGGGCACACCTTTTTCACAACGCGATGCCCTTCGCTATTTAGGCAGAGGAGACGTTGTTATTTTTGGTGGAGGAACAGGAAACCCTTTCTTCAGCACCGATACAGCGGCTTCGCTTCGTGCACTTGAAGTTCATGCTGAAATTATTTTCAAAGGAACAAAAGTGGATGGCATTTACGACAAAGATCCCGTGAAACACAAAAATGCTAAAAAGTTTCAAAACTTGAGCTACCTCGATGTCCTTAATCAAAAGCTTTCGGTAATGGATCTCACGGCTATTTCTATGTGTATGAACGCTAACATTCCCATTACAGTCTTCGACATGTTCTCAAAAGGAAATTTCCTGAAGGCGGTATCTGGAGAAAAAATAGGAACACTTGTCCATGCTTGATTCTTATCAAAAAGATGCCAAAGAAAAAATGAAACGCTCACTTGAAGCCCTGCGAAATGACCTTGCAAAGCTTCGCACCGGAAGAGCAAACACCGCATTACTAGATGCTGTGCGCGTTGATTACTACGGAGCTCTCACTCCGCTGAATCAGCTAGCGACACTTTCTGTAAGCGACTCAAGAACAATTGTGATTCAACCGTGGGATGGTTCTGTTATTGCCCTCATCGAAAAATCTATCATGCAATCTGACTTGGGCCTAAATCCTATGAACGATGGAAAACTTATTCGAGTCTCTCTTCCAGCACTTAACGAAGAACGTCGAAAAGATTTGGTTAAAGTAGCAAAAAAACACGGCGAAGAGTGTAAAGTAAGTATTAGAAATATTCGACGTGACATAAACGATCAACTCAAAAAAGCACAAAAGCAAGGCGAGCTTACAGAAGATGAAGAGAAAAAAGCTCTCGATATCATGCAAAAATTCACCGACGACTTCAGTAAGCTTGTTGATGAAACCGTTGTGCACAAAGAAAAAGACATCATGGAAGTGTAATGACACAAAAAATTCCCCAGCACATTGCTATCATCATGGATGGAAGTGGCCGTTGGGCACATGAACACCGCAAAACAAGGCTAGAAGGGCATCGCAGAGGCGCAGAAGTTTCCGAACTCATCATCGATGCTTGTCAAGAAAGAGGCATAAAATACTTAACCCTTTACGCCTTTTCTGAAGAAAACTGGAATCGTCCCGCCGATGAAGTTGCTGGTCTCATGGAATTGCTGAAAATTTACCTGCTCTCAAAAAAAGAAAAAATGATGGCCAATGGCATTCGTTTTCAAACCATCGGTGACATCTCAAAACTTCCTCAAACTGTTCAAGATGTTATTTCCGATATTAAGCACAGCACCAAAGCTGGAAAAAGCATGACCCTCATCATGGCACTTTCGTATGGTGCTCGCCAAGAAATTTCACGTGCTCTACAAAAGTTAGTAGATGCGGGAGAGAAAAAAATTACCACTGAAAAAATTTCTGCATCACTTGATACAGCGAATTTTCCAGATCCAGATTTACTCATTCGCACTAGTGGCGAATATCGCATAAGCAATTTTATGCTCTGGCAACTTGCGTACACAGAATTTTATTTCACGAAGAAGTATTGGCCAGACTTTAGTTCCGCAGATTTGGATGACGCCATAAAAGCTTTTTCTTGCCGTGAAAGACGCTTTGGTCTAACAGGAGAACAACTCACAAAGGGGGAAGCTTGAAGCGAATTTTCTCGGCCATCATTTTAGCAGGGCTTGCTTGGCTTGCTATCGCTCGTCTTTCAGATTTAGCTTTCCAGTGTCTCATTTTTTTTGTGACTGTCCTCAGCATTATCGAATTCACCAACATGTTTTATGATGACGTCATTGAAAAAATGGCGTTGCTCCTTGTTGCAACTCTTCTTTCCAGTATGATGCTCTGGCGTGTGGAATATATTTTGTCCGCCATTATTTTTTCTACATTTCTCTTTTCACTCGTAGTCATGAATCGCAGCAAAACATTAGAGCGATCTGCCACTAAACTTGGATTGGGCGTTTTGTGCCTTGTTTATCTTTCGCTCTCGCTTCCATTTTGGGATTGGCTACACCGTTTGCCTTCGGGATCTTCGCTCGTATTTCTTGCTCTTCTTCCTGCTTGCCTTACCGATACCTTTGCCCTCATAGCGGGAAAATTATGTGGAAAGAAAAAATTTACACCCTTAGTAAGCCCAAATAAAACTTGGGAGGGCTATTGGGGTGCCTTAATAGGTTCGGCCGCTGGTGTATATCTGGTCTGGTTTTTAGCCTTTCGAGATATGTATTCATGGCAAATAATGCTCCCACTTGTCTTCATTATTTGGATTACGTCTCCGTTTGGAGACTTGGTTGAATCAATGCTAAAACGCGAAGCTGGGGTGAAAGATTCGGGAAAACTTATTCCAGGTCATGGTGGCCTCTTAGATCGTCTCGATGCCCTTATTTTTACTGGCCCAGCCACTTATCTCTATCATCACCTTTTTCTCTCATGACAAAAAAGAAGATTTCTATCCTTGGCTGCACCGGCTCAATTGGTACAAGCACGCTTGATGTGATTCAAACAAATCAAGATGCCTTCGAAGTGGTGGGGCTTGCGTGCGGCAACAACATTGAACTGCTGTTGAAGCAAATTGAAACCTTCAAGCCTCAATGCGTTTCTGTTTCATCTGAAGAAGCTGCAAAAAGCTTAAAACAAAAAATCACATCTCATCTCCCGGAAATACTTTATGGAATAGAAGGGGTATGTACCGTTGCAAGTTCTGGAAGTCCTGATCTTGTGGTATCCGCCATTGTGGGCGCGGCCGGTTTGCGGCCAACTTTAGCAGCACTTGAAGCCGGCATTAATGTTGGCCTCGCAAACAAAGAAGCGCTGGTGGTAGCGGGAAATTTAGTGACGGCCACAGCTGAAAAAAAGAAACTCAAACTTCTTCCCATCGACTCTGAACATTCCGCACTTTTTCAATCACTTGTCGGTCACAACGCAGAAGACATTTCACATATTACGCTTACAGCTTCAGGTGGTCCTTTTCGCACAAAAACTTTAACTGAGCTTAACAATGTAAGCGCAGCTGAAGCCCTAAAACATCCCAATTGGAACATGGGCGCAAAAATCACCATTGACTCTGCAAGCATGATGAACAAAGGATTAGAGGTCATTGAGGCTGCGTGGTTGTTTAAGCTTCCACCTGAAAAAATTAAAGTTGTAGTTCATCCTCAAAGTATTGTTCATTCCTTTATCGAATATATCGACGGCTGCGTTATCGCAGAACTAGGTTTGCCAGACATGCGCTCCCCCATTGCTTATGCGCTTGCCTACCCGCATCGCATTCCATCCGGAGTAAAAACTTTAGACCTTGCTTCCATTGCTACGCTTACGTTTGAAGCTCCCGACACAAAACGCTTTCCCTGCTTGCAACTTGCATACGATGCGCTAAATGAGGGAGGAACAATGTCAGCTGTCCTTAATGCTGCCAACGAAATTGCGGTGGATGCATTTTTAAAGGGAAAAATTGCATTTTTAGAAATTGCCACTACGATCCACGAAACCATGAACGCTCATAACAACTGTGAAGCCTCAAGTTTAGATGAAATTTTATCCATCGATGCTTGGGCCAGAACGTGCGGTTCAGAATACATTCAAAGGAAACAGTCATGACCATTTTTTATTTTATTATCGCGCTTGGCATTTTAGTTTTCATTCACGAATTTGGTCACTTCATTGTGGCAAAAAAATCCGGCGTGTTTGTAGAAGAGTTTTCTATTGGATTCGGTCCAAAACTTTTTGCAAAAAAATGGGGAGAAACAGAATATAAACTCTGCCTTCTTCCCTTGGGTGGCTACGTAAAACTTCACGGCGAAAATCCTGAAGATGAAGAGTCGGTTGATAAAGCGAGAGCCTTTTCTGAAAAAAAACTCAGCACTAAAGCAGCTGTTGTTATTGCAGGACCAGTTATGAACTTTCTCTTATGTCTTTTTTTGATGCCCATCGTGTTTATGTTGGGAAGAACTGTTCCAGCTTTTTTTGATGCAGCACCCGTGGTTGAACAGATCAGAGCTGATTCTCCTGCCGCAAGCGTTGGACTTACAAAGGGAGATCTCATCACGCAAATCGATGGCAGTAAAGTTAGCAACTGGGAAGAAGCCATTAACCAAATTATTGTAGCAACAGGCCAAAAAGTAAATCTCACGGTAGATCACAAAGGTGAAACAAAAGAATTCACAGTTCCCATTACCAATAGTCCCGAAGGCGGATACGCCGGATTTGAGCCAAACCTGTTTTTGGGAATGGCAGCCATTATAGGCAAGGTAAACGCAAACGGTCCGGCGGCAAAAGCTGGCATTGAAGTTGGTGACCAGATTCTTTCACTCAACGGAGAAAATATTGACGACTGGATTGATCTCACCGAAGCCATTGCAAAATCGAAAGGTGAAAAAGTTAGCCTCAAACTACAGCGCAATAACTCAATCGTGAACACCGAAATTCAAGCCGACTACAACGAAGACCTCAAACGTTATTTGGTTGGCATCGAAAAACAAGTTCAAGATATTCCAAGCACTGTGCGTAAATATGGCTTTCTTGCTTCGCTTCAAAAAGGAGGAGAAGAAGTTGTTCAACTTACAAGCACAACCTTCAATGTATTTTGGAGACTGATCAGCATGCAGCTTTCACTTAAAGTTTTAGGCGGTCCCATCATGATTGCGCAAACCACAGCTGCTGCTGCAAAACTTGGGCTTGGCCACTTTCTTTATTTTCTTGCTTTTATGAGTCTACAGCTTGGCATTATCAATCTCTTTCCTATTCCCGTGCTAGATGGTGGGCACCTCTTTTTCTACGGAATTGAAGCTGTCATCAGAAGACCTGTCAGCCGCAAAATAAGAATGGTCATGAGCCAACTTGGTTTTGCCATGCTCATTGCGCTTATGCTCGCCGTTACCTTCAACGATGTTCAACGCGTTTGGGGAAATGTAGGAAGTTTGCTGGGAAGATTTTTCTAACATGAAAGTAATCTTCGTCGATACCAGTACGCCTCACATACGACTTGCTCTCTTGGATAACGCGCAAGTCATTTGTGAAAAAGAACGCACCACGCACAATGGACAAACCTCGCATGTGTTTCAGTTTTGCCATGAACTACTTGAACAATCGAAGTGGAAGATTGAAGAGCTCCAAGGCGTTGTTGTGTGTATTGGACCAGGCTCGTTCACGGGGTTACGCATTGGAATCAGCTTTGCAAAAACGCTGGCATTTACTTTAAACATCCCCATTTGCGGAGTATCATCCCTCGATGCACTGGCAGCGCAAATAACTTTACCACAGGAAGCCCTTATAGTTCCCCTCATCGACGCCAGAAGGGGAGAGCTTTACGGAAAAATTTTCTCCTTTCATCCTCATCAAAAAAGGGAAGTAAAAGAAGAAGCCTCGGTTCTCACTCCAGAAAAATGGATTGAAAAACTAAGTGCTCAAAAAGAAAATCTCTTCCTCTGTGGAAATGGTTTTTATGCTTTCAAAGAACAATTTCTTTCCCAGCTTTCGCTTGAGGAAACTGATGTTTCAAGCCTTCCACCGGAAGCAAGTGTAAATTCCTTTTTTGCACTTGCTCAGAAAAAACTTTCAAACGGCGGAGAGGATCAGAACAAGATTTTGCCTTTGTATATCAGACCATCTGATGCGGAAAAAACTCTGTCCCTATAAGCTTCTGATATCTCTCGTGTTCCCTTTTTCTCCATTTTGTCTACTTGACAGAACTCACAAAGATTACGTACACTTAATCGTCCAAAAAAGGAGGAAGTCATGGAGAAAGAAGACCTAAAGCTTATTCAAGAATACCGAGAAACAGATTTAGCCCTCAATTCGTTGTATGAAGAACACCTCAGTTTGGAGAATGAATTAAAAAAAATAAACAGGAAACATGTTTTAAGTCCGCATGAAGATTTGAGAAAAAAAGAGCTGCAAAAAAAGAAACTAAAAGGTAGAGATGAGCTCGAACAACTTTTGAATTCATACCGTAAAAAACAGGAAACTCATGACACAAACTAAAGACGCTTACTCGCCAAATCCTCATCAGTACATCGTTGCAAAAGAAGGGTTTCCCTTCATTTCTATTGCGTTTGCAATGGCTTTTTTTTCACTTTTCTTTCACGTTCCACTGTTGAGTTTTTTTCTGTTTGGCATCGGTATTTTTATTGTCTCCTTTTTTAGAAATCCAACTCGTCACCTTCCAGGAAACAGTAATCATCTCATCTCTCCAGCCGACGGAAAAGTCATTGGAATTTTCCCCGGTGAAAAACATCCATTGAGCACCGAAACATTTACTCGCATCAGTATTTTTATGTCTGTTTTTAATGCACATGTGAATCGCTTCCCAACAGATGTAAAAATAAAAAAGATCGTTTACCACACTGGAAAATTTTTAGTAGCAAGTGATCAACGAGCAGCAACGGAAAATGAAAGCAACCAAATGCTTGTGGAAGATGAACAAGGCCAAGAAATAGTACTTGTCCAAATTGCAGGTCTCGTTGCCAGAAGAATTATTTGTTATTTCAAAGCAGGCGCATCGGCAAAACGCGGAGAGCACTTAGGCCTCATCCGTTTTGGTTCTCGCGTAGATTTATATCTTCCGCAAAATTATACGGTGTCAACGAAAGCGGGCGACAAACTTAAAGCTGGTCTCAGCATAATAGGTGAAAGACTATGAAAAAACATGCCCACCAACGGGAGGGGTTGAGAAAAGGTATTTATTTGCTTCCAAACCTTTTTACGACTGCAAATCTTTTTTGCGGATTTTTCTCAGTCATCAAATCTCTGAATGGTGATTTCATTGCCGCAAGTTGGGCTATTCTGCTTGCCGGTATTTTTGATACTTTAGATGGTCGAGTTGCCAGGCTCACTAAAGCTGAAAGTGAGTTTGGAATTGAGTACGATTCACTTGTTGATTTAGCAAGCTTTGGACTTGCACCTGGCATTCTCGTTTATACCTGGGGGCTGCAGGGTGTTGGTCATATCGGCTGGCTTGCGCCATTTCTTTTCCTGGCTTGTGGCGCACTTCGTCTTGCACGATTTAACGTGCAGCATGACAACGTTGAAAATTCATTTTTTCAAGGCCTGCCCATTCCAACTGCTGCTTATGTTTTGGCAAGTTTTACTCTTTTTCATCATCATTTTTTTTCCATAACTACGCCAGCTCCACTTTTTCTGTCTTTGGTTACCATTCTCCTTTCGTGTCTCATGGTCTCCACCATTAATTATCGCAGCATGAAATCTCTTGAGATTAAAGGGAAACATTCCTTTTTTGCCCTCGTGCTTGTGGTGCTTTCTATTTTTGTTATTGCCACTGAACCCGAAATCACCATTTTTGTTCTTGTTTTGGCCTATGTTTCTTCAGGGTTGTTAGAGGAAATCTTCACCCAAAAAGAGAGTCGAAAACTTGTGGCAAAAGTAAAAAAACACCGTGAAGATAAACGCGCTCAACTCAAAATGAAGTTGGTTTCTGGCGGAGACGTCCTTCCTTTTCAAGCAGAAGAAAAACCTGAGAAAAGTCCAAAACAATCATGAAAAAACAAAGCTATACCGTTGCTGTAGTAGGAGCCACGGGCCTTGTAGGCCAGGAGATGATTACAACGCTTGAGCAAAGATTATTTCCCATAGAAAAACTTGTGCCTCTCGCCTCTGCAAAATCGGCAGGAAAAGAAATTTCTTTTCACGGAAAAAAAGTAAAGGTTCAGGAACTCACTCATGACTCTTTTGCAAGCTGTGACATTGCTCTTTTTTCAGCTGGCGGAAAGGTGAGTGAAGAGTTTGCACCATCGGCGGTAAAAGCGGGCTGTTTTGTCATTGATAATTCCAGCCACTTCCGAATGGACAAAAATGTGAGCCTCATCGTCCCAGAAGTAAATGGTCAACTTGTAAGTCAACTCAATGCTCCACACATTATTGCAAATCCAAATTGTTCTACCATACAAATGTTGGTTGCTCTTTCTCCACTTCATCGCAAAGCAAAGATAAAAAGAATTATTGTTTCCACGTATCAAGCAAGTTCTGGCGCTGGAAAAAAAGCAGTTGATGAATTGCTGGCACAAACACAAGCCCATTTACAACATGAACCCGTAAAAGTTGATGTCTTCCCACATCAACTCGCGTTTAACTGCATTCCACAGATTGATATTTTTCTTGAGGATGGTTCTACAAAAGAAGAGTGGAAGATGGTGATGGAAACCAAGAAAATTTTTGACGACAACAACATTCAAGTTGTTGCAACCGCAGTTCGTGTTCCAGTACTCAATGCACATTCAGAATCTATCACGGTTGAATTTCATACTGAAATTTCCGTTGCAGAAGCAAAAGAAATTCTTTCACAATCTGAAGGCCTTACCGTAATTGACGATACCTCGCAAAGACAATACCCGCTTGCATTAGAAGCTGATAAGAAAGATAACGTTTTTGTTGGTCGCATTCGAAGAGATGCTACCGTTCCTCATGGTCTTTCACTTTGGGTTGTTGCTGACAACCTTAGAAAAGGTGCTGCATTAAACGCCGTTCAAATTGCAGAACTTTTATTACACCACAAATATTTTTCTTGAACGATAATTCATCATGACTTTTTCTCGCACGATTAAACTGCACATAGAATATGATGGCACTTCTTTCAACGGTTGGCAAAACCAAGCAAAGGGCAGGGGAGTTACTGTTCAAGGCGCGGTGGAAAAAGCATTGTCTCAACTGTGCAAAGAAAAAATAAAAGTAGCCGGCTCCAGCAGAACTGATGCTGGAGTTCACGCTTTTGATCAAGTGGCAACATTTAAAACAAAAAGCACACTGCCACTTCAAGCTTTTCAAAAAGGACTCAATACTTTTCTTGTACCAGAAGTAAGAGTGAGAAAAGCTGAAGAAATGGATGCAAGTTTTCATGCTCTTCGAAATGCAAAAGGAAAAATATATTCATACTATGTTTTAAGTGGAAAAACTTCTTCACCCATTGCAAAAAATCACGTTTATTTTTTTCCCTACACTTTAAATTTTTCAGCCATGAAAAAAGCTGCAAAGCAACTGGTGGGAAAGCACGATTTTTCAAGCTTTAGAAGTTCACGTTCAACTGCAAAAACAAGCGTACGAACCATTCATTCTTTTCAGGTTAAAGTGGTGAAAGACTCACTCTTTATGCCCAAAGAAAACACTGAAGGAACACTTTACTGTTTCACCGTAAAAGCGAATGGTTTCTTGCACAATCAAGTACGAACAATGGTAGGAACGTTATTGGATGTGGGAAGAGAAAAAATAAAACCAGAAGACATCAAAAAAATTATTTCTGCCAAAAAAAGAAGCGCTGCCGGGAAATGTCTACCTGGGCACGCGCTTTATCTTATTAAAACCTTGTATGCCTAATTAATTTCCAGTTTCCCCTGTCGGAGCAGCTATAGGATCATCTTCTTCATTCTCTGGAGCATCAGCACTTTCAGCTGGTGGGGTTGAAGCGCTAGCTGGCGCTTCGGGAGAGGCTGGTGGTGGTGTATAGGCCGGAAGATCACTCAAACCAAGGTCTTTCAAAACGGTATCTCGCGCGTCATCGGAAAAGCGTGAACCACTTTGGCCTGCAAGCACATCATTTCCGACTCCACCATCAAGTACAAAGCCATCTTTCACCGCAAAGCTTAAGTTTTGAACCGTAGGAACAAAGCCATCTTTTCCAGTGATATGAATATCGCCTGCATCTTCATCAACACGAATGACAATTGTTTGCGCTTTTTCACCATTTACTCCAGGCTTCACAAAAACAACATAATGATCGCCATTTCCTGACTCGAGTATATAAGCTTGATTATATCCACGTGGAGCAACAAGGTTTATGCCATCTTCTTTATTACCACTCGTTCTCCTTACACTTATGATTTTTTTTACTTCACTTACATCAACTCTAAAATGTTTTTCATTACCTTCACCATCAGCCACAATTCCAGCAGCAACTTCATGCAAAGTTTGATTTGTTTGACCTTGGCTTGTAGTGATACGTTCTAGATCAAGTCCTAAATGAAGAAGATGGCTTTCTGCTCCAAGAAGAAGATCATTTCCAGCTCCGCCTTTGATATTTATAATTTGAGTATCGAGACTTGATTGATCTTTCAGTTTACTAAAATCAATAATGTCATCGGCCGCAGAACCGTTTATATTCAAGACCAGCGGAGTATCCCATGGTCCGTTAAAATCTGTAATGACCACTTCAAAAGATTTTGTGTTTCCAGTTTCGTCTGTGCCTACAAAAGTGATAATCAAATCACCATGTTCATCCATCTGAGCTGACGCCATGTTATACCCATCCATCTGTTGCATGTTGAGGTTAATTTCGCCGCCGTTTCCAGAGGCGTTTGAAAAAACAACTCTGCCATTTTCATCTTTACGTAACCATTCATCAGACGTACGCGCCCAAGCATTTCCAGAAGGAATAGCACCTGCTTGATCAGATAATTTACTTTCAACTTCCGATACACTATCGGTACCACCTGAAGTGTAGGCAACATCATCTCCTCCACCTCCATAAATAATGTTGTTTCCAGATCCGCCTCTGATGATATCGGAACCACCATAAGCAGAATTATAATCTCCAATATTTTTGTAATATTCGTCACCCCAAATGAGGTTGTCACCACCCATGCCATCAATCTTGTCGTTGCCTGCAAAGCCTGCAATTTTATCATTTCCTTGTGAGCCTTTAATAGTATCATCATACTCTGATCCATGAATATAGAAGCTCACAAACCCATCAGACTGCCCAATACGAATTGCTCGTGAAGCATCAATGGTAACCCCCGCGCCTGCTTGAGTTGCATCTATTGAAATCGTACCTTGATGTGTGACTCCATCTTCCAAAACGTAAGATCTTTTCTTTCCATTTTTGCCCACCACCGTAAAAATAAGATCATTTCCCTTTGTTTCTACATAAAGCTCTCTATCAGTTGGCTTGAGGGAAAAAATAAGAAACGATTCGCTTTCGCTTCCTTTATTTTCCATGGCAACAGTACCCGCATACTCGCCATATTCTGGGTTTGATTCAATATAGGCCTGGTTATCTCCATTTTCACGGTCGAAGAAGTGCCCGTTCCAACCAGGAACAAGTTCCGGATTTGCATCAAAAGGGTTGAAGTCGGCAGGGTTGACTCCAGCTACACCAGCACCACCTTCGATGCCGTAGCCAGAAATAGCTGCATTCTCGGCTCGTAGGGTAACCGAAAGACGATCCAAATCGTGCTGGGACTGCTCGTCTAGCCATTCAGCGTTTTCCTTGCGAAACTGCTCAATTTCTTTCATTAACGCATCATTCTCAGAAAGAGCAGCATTCTGCCACGCCTCTTTCTCAGGCACTTCTGCTTCAGGCGTTTCAATCGCTCTTATAGAAGGGTTGTATTTGTTAATCGTAGTGCTCATATTCTCCTCTTGGAATTGCTTCAGGACTAAAGAGTGCAATATGGTTGCCAAAAAACAGCCTTCTCATGAGACATAAGTCATTGATATTCCACAGTATTTTTAATGGTTATTTTCAGCAGAACGAAAAGGAGAGGGGATTTGAACCCGTTTGGGGACTCCTTTCCCCAATTATGAGAAGGGATTATTCCACCGTATAAGCATCCTCAATATCACCATCGATCTCATTGATAGTGACAAAGAAGGCATCAAAGGTCTGGTCTACTTCACTCGCAAGCTCAGCGTACGAGCCATAACGAGCCTTCCAGCTGTCGAAGGTTACCTGAGGCGCTAGGCCTTCACCGCCGGGTGCGTGCCTGATAATTTTGAGGAGATCAGTTTGAGCATCAGCTTGTAAAGTATCAAGAGCGCTGGCATCCCAAGGTTTTCCAGAACGATATTCTTCCGCAACATCATCGTCATCAATATTTGAAAATGCAGTTGTACCACTTACTCCATAATAATCATCGTGTAATGACGCATCACCATTTTCGTACGAGGCGGCGGCATCGAAACCAATTTCTTCTGGATTATCGATATAATTGGTACCGCCGCCCTTTATTTGTACATAATTTCGCACATTGCCACGCGCTTTATCGAGATCTGATTGAGAACCATGAGCAGCAATAGTTGAAAGATAAAATTTGTCACTTGCGTCATTTTCCTTCGAAACAAAACTAAAGTTTCTGGCAACCACACTCCCGTTTCCACCTTTGTAAATATTTGTGCCACCACCTCCATCAATAATGGTACTTACATCAGTTCCTTTCAGGTTATCTGTAACAATTACATCGTCATATTTTGTTCCGGTAATAATTCCACCGTTATTAAGATGGATGAAAAGACCTGATCTAAAATTAGCTTCAGGATGCCAAATACTTTTTTTATTTCCAAACATTGCATTGTAACTTCTCTCATTATTATCAAAAGTACCGGATCTTCTAGCATCTATATTTGTACTATCGCTATAAATATCATTTCCTTCAGCTGAATAATATTTTTTCTCAATATAATGTGGTGCTGAATAAAGTTTCCCAGCATTTCCTTCACGATTGTAAAGAAAAAGACCAGGCGACTTATCACGAAAACGGCTAATGTTTTGATGGTAAGATATTGCGGCACGTTCTTCCTCAGTAAGCACGGCACCAGGGTCTTTTCCCCAATTGCCCTCATCAAAGAGAGTGTCTCTTACTTTTCCTAATTCTGGTTTATCAAGCTTAAGAATATTTTCGATATTTTTCGTAATAAATCGTCCTGTTGATTCCCACTTAGAAGCATCAAATTCAACTGCAGTTCTATTTCCGCTAAAGGTCATTGCGACGGATGAAGCTGCACGATCTGCATCAGTTCCATTGCCTTGAATTTCCATACGCATAATAAGATTGCCATCGCGGTCAAGGTAATCAACTACTTGATGGTAAAGAGGTGAACCTTCAGGAGCTTTCACTCCGCTTACTCGAGAATGGACCATCACTTTTGCAACTTCTACTTGCTTAGCTTTTGACATATCTTCTGGAAGTTTTCCTGAAACATTTCTTCCACTAATATCGTAAGAAGGAACGGGAGTGTATCTTAACTTTCCATTTGGTAAAATTTCTTGCTTTGGTTTATTTTTCCCTTCTTCCGTTTCAACCCAAATATACTGAGGAACATTTATATTTACTTCTGTTCCAAATTCGCCTGCATATTGTGGCGTTTCTTTAAGTTGAAAATGAATATCCGCACTGTCTTTTAGCTTATTCCTTAACTCACCGTTGTTATCGTAGAAATCAGAGTTTGCTGTCTCTCGAGGCCCATTCACAACTTCAACGTTGCTATCACTTATAAAACTTGGAGTGTAATTAATATCATTATAAGGTTTATCAACCGGATTTCCTTCTTTATCAAAATAATTTCCATCAATCACGCGGAGGCTGTTTTCGTCGTTTGGTTTTCCCATCCATCCATCTTGATTGAGATCGGCTCCTTGAATGCGCTCTTGCATCCACGCATCTTCTTGTGCGTCTATGCGTTTGTATAATTTTTCAATTTCATTTTGAGTTGTTAATTTTGCTTGCTTCAAAAGCTGAAGGCGTTCCGTTAGGGTTTGTCGTTCGATTCTATTTTTCAAACTTGGATCTGCAAGCGAAGCTTTTGTGCGTTCAATCAGTACATCAATTTTGTCACTTAGACTTTCATATTTTTGCAATCCAATATCTGGTCTTTGTGCAAGTGCTAAATTTTCAGTAGCAAGTTCTTCAAAGCTGGGTGGAAAATTTCGAAGTTTATCAAGCGACAAAGAAGACAAATCAGATTCTTGAGCAGCGTTGGCATATGAACCAAACGTATAAGCATTTAAAAGTTCTGCATCAGAACTTGTTTCAGGCGCTGGTGCATCTAACTCTTGTGCAAGTCTTTGTTCAAGCACCTCAGCGGAAGTAGGCACATTTTCTTGACCTTCCACTCCCTGTGATCTCGCTTGAGATTTTTCGAGTATGATTGTTGGTGTTGTTTTCGTTACTTGCATATTTTTCTCTCACTCATTTATGTTGTTGCTGAAGTTAACAGATCTTCATCACTTGCTTCATCGATGAGTTTTTGTTTTGCTTCTGCTTTCAAGTCTTGCCACTCTTTATAATAATTTGCTGTGGCTAATTCTTTTTCTACACGCCTTATGCCTTCACTTAGCTTATTGATATACAATTTGTATTCTTCTTTTTGTGAGGCACCCAATGACGATGAATGCCACATTTTTTTTGCTTCATCGAAAAGGGATTTGTAATTTTTTTGCAAACCTTCCAAATTTTTAACCATTCCACTTGGATTTGCTCTCACTGCAGCAGAACGTCTCATTGTTTTTTCAACATCTGGAATCGCTGGAAGGGAAAAACTTGGTTTTTTTCGCTCCGGATTAAAATCCCCAAAGGTCATGCGCGAAATAAGTGCCTCTTCAGCATTAAGGGTAAACGTTCCGTCTGTAATTGCATCTTGGATGTTCAAGGTTGCATCAAGCACGCTCATCACTTCATCCACATCAGAAACACCTTGAGCAGGATTCACCAAAGCTCTCAAAGGAGCTGGAGCTGCGATGGCATAATTGTCCAAAGCGGAGGGTACTGTATTGCTAGACTTTGTGGGCACAGACTTCTCGCTTGCTTCCACTGTCTGAACGCGTATATTTTGTTCTACTTTAACCATCCATTTTCCTCCGGGATTAGAGAATGCAACATCCTTGCCAGATTAGCACGTATGACAATCAAATATAAGTTATATCTTTCATATACTTACGTAGACATAATACAGAAGGGAAGAGGGAATTGGGGGAACAAAAAGAAGAGAAGGGGGGTAAAGTCTCCAGGCTGGAGAAATAAAAAAAACACCGTATATCGCTATACGGTGTTTTGTGTTTTCAGCTTAAAAACGGGCTTAGATTTTAAGAGCAGCTTTCAAATCAGCTACCTTATCGGTGTTTTCCCACGTAAATGCTTCTCCGCTTCGTCCGAAGTGCCCACCAGAAGCCGTTTGTCTGTAGATGGGGCGCTTCAATTTCAACTGCTCAATAATAGCTGCGGGCTTCATACAGAACACTTCTTTTATTGCTGCAAGCAATTGTTTTGGATCTACTTTGCATGTATCGAAAGCATTAATCATCACAGAAACTGGTTCTGGATATCCGATAGCATAAGCAATTTGCACTTCGCATTTATCAACTACTTCAGAAGCCACAATATTTTTAGCAATGTAACGCGCCATATATGATGCGCTTCTGTCTACTTTGCTTGGGTCTTTGCCAGAGAAAGCGCCACCACCATGACTTCCAACACCACCGTAAGTATCAACAATGATTTTTCTTCCGGTAAGCCCACAATCTGCATGTGGTCCACCAAGAACAAAACGACCAGTTGGATTAATGAGGTATCGAGTTGAATCATCAAGCAATTCAGCAGGAATGCATTTTCGAATGACTTGCTCTTTTACTGCTTGCTGAAGTTCTTCATAAGAAACATCAGGGTCATGTTGCGTTGAAACAACAACCGTATCAATGTGAACTGGTTTGTCGTTTTCGTAACGAATGGTCACTTGGGCTTTTCCATCCGGTCTTAGAAATTTAAGGTCACCATTTTTTCTTGCTTCCGCTAAACGATTTGTAAGACGATGTGCAAACACAATAGGCATGGGCATCAGCTCTTGAGTTTCGTTACATGCATATCCAAACATTAAACCTTGATCGCCAGCGCCTTGCTCTTTGAAAACACCTTCACCAGCAGTTACTCCTTGAGAAATATCGGGAGACTGCTTGTCTACGCTTACAATCACTCCACACGTTTCCCAATCAAACCCCATGGCATGATGGCAATAGCCAATATCTTTGATAGTACCACGAACGATATCTGCATAACTAATTTGAGCATTTGCAGTAATTTCGCCAGCTATCATTGCAAATCCAGTGGTAACAAGTGTTTCACATGCCACGCGCGCATTTGGATCTTGTTCAAGAATCGCGTCGAGAATACTATCTGAAACTTGATCGGCAACTTTATCAGGATGTCCCTCAGTCACTGACTCAGAAGTGAATAAATAATCTAATTGTTCTGCCATCATAACCCCTTTTTTGTTTGCATGCGTTAAAAATGAATGGGCAGGAAGCTAGTAAAGATGGGGTACGGTGTCAAGCTAGGAATACCAAAAAAGGCCGTTGAAATGGCCTCTTTTATGGATTGGGGAAAGTAAGTCGTATCAAAGAATAGGGGGCTCAGGAACCACTGTTTTGCATGCTTTTTTCATGCGATCGCGCGACTTACGAAGTTGGGTTATAATTTTTTCAACAGCGCCATCGATGGAAGCATACATATCATGTTGTCTGTCTGTAGCTAGAAAATGTGAGCCGTCTGCTTCAAGGTTTATTTCTACAATGTGCTCAAGGTGTTCAACGTTAAAAATAACATGAACACTAATGGGACGATGAACGTATTTATTTATTTTTGTTAATTTTTCTGCAGTATGTTTTTTCAGGCCTTCGGTAGCATCTATATTTTGGAAAGTATAATGTGGTTTCATCTTATTCCCTTCGGCTTTTTAAGGAAAACGTCTTTTACGTTTCGACGATGGTTGAATGCCAAGCACCTCGCGATACTTTGCTACAGTTCTTCGAGCGATGTCAATGTTTTGGTGTTTTAAAAGATCTGAAATTTTTTGATCCGAGAGAGGTCTTTTTGCATCTTCACCTGAAACCATATCTTTGATCTTCGCCTTAACAGCTTCAGAAGCTACTCCGCCGCCTTCAACCATTTGAATAGAGCTATTGAAAAAATATTTAAGTTCGAAAATACCACGAGGTGAATGAACATATTTGTTTGTAGTAACACGACTAATAGTGGACTCATGCATTTCAATATCATCTGCAACTTCTTTAAGCGTAAGAGGCTTTAAACAATGCACACCATGATCAAAAAATTCTTTTTGAAATTTTACAATGCTCTTTGTAACTCGATAAAGTGTCCGTTGTCGCTGATGAATAGACTTGATAAGCCACGTTGCAGCTTTAAGCCTTTCTTGAATATAAGACTTTGTATCTCCATTCACCGAAGCACCTTTCATCATACTTTTTCTGTAGAGATTGCTAATTTGCAAACGCGGCAAACCATCTTCGTTGAGTGTAATCAAATATCCATCTTCTGTATTTTGAATGTAAACATCGGGAGTAATGTATTGAGCATTGTCAGGAGAGTAGGGCCTTCCTGGCTTTGGATCGAGTGAAGAAATAAGACGCGCGAGTTCTTGAATTTCTTCCAAAGAAAAACCCGTTTTTTTGTTAATGTTATGATAGTCGCGACGTTCGAGGTCGAGAAGGTAATCGTTGAGCAATAAACCAATTTTGGAGGTATCACTTACCAAGTGTTTTGCTTGGAGCAACAAACATTCTGTAAGTGATCTTGCAGCTACACCAATTGGATCAAATTCTTGAATGCGAGCTAAAACATGCTCAACAAAATGAAGTTCTTCTTTGGTTTTTTGTGCAATTTCTTCGCAACTCGTTGTGAGGTAGGCGTCTTCGTTGATATTTCCTATAATCTCGGTGCCAACTGCAACTTCTCGTTTATCAAAACTTCCCAGATGCAATTGCCACAAGAGGTGATCTTGCAAGGATTCTGTCTGGCGAATGAAGTTTTCGTAACTGGGCTGTTCGTCTGAGGAAGCAATGCTTTCCCTTTCACCCTTATAATCATTAGAACTGAAGCTATTAAGGTAGTTTTCCCAATCAAAATCAGCGGGCTCTTTAAATTCACCTTCTTTGGAGCCTACTTCATCGACGGTATGATCGTGGTGATTTTCCTGCTCTAAAGCCTTCTCACTTCGTTCGCTGGTATTTTCTTCTGATTTTGCTTCTTGAGGGTCTTCTGAGGCATTTTCTTCTAAAATGGGGTTTTCGAGCAATTCCTTCTGAATAAGGTCTGCAAGTTCAACTCGAGAAAGCTGAAGCAGCTTGATGGCCTGCTGCAGCTGCGGCGTTATAACCAGCGATTGACCTAATTTAAGACTCTGTTTTATCTCAAGTGCCATTTAAGGTATGATAAATGCAAAAATCTTCAAAGTCAAGATTTCGCAGTTTTCATCCCATTTTCTTTTTCGATGGTCACTTCCTGAGTTTTTTCAGCCTTTAGATCCACTCCACGCTTTTGGTCATTCCAGTTTTTTCGTTCTGCATTTGCCTTTGCGGCTTCAACAAAATGAACAAAAAGAGGATGCGGATTCATTGGTCTTGATTTGAATTCTGGATGAAATTGGCAAGCCAAAAACCAAGGATGATCGGCAAGCTCAACAATTTCTACCAAATTGGCGGGATCACACACACCAGAAATAACAAGTCCATTTTTTTCCAAAACTTCTTTATAGCTATTATTAAATTCATAGCGGTGACGATGGCGCTCTTCTATGTGCGATTCTCCGTAAGAAAGAGAGGCTTTAGTTTTTTTCTTCAAGCTGCAAGGGTAAGAGCCAAGTCGCATGGTGGCGCCTTTGTTATATACTGCTTTTTGTTCTTCCATGAGACTAATCACTGGATCTTTTGCATTGCTGTCAAACTCGAGGCTATTTGCTTTTGCAATACCGCAAACGTTTCGCGCAAACTCTATCACCGCAAGCTGCATTCCAAGGCAAATACCATAGAAGGGAACTTTGTTTTCTCGCGCATAACGAATTGCTTTAATTTTTCCTTCAACGCCTCTTTCTCCAAAACCTCCCGGAACAAGAATTCCATCTAAGTTTTCGAGAAGGGGTTCAAAAGCCTCAACTTGTAAATCTTCTGCGTCGATAAACTGTAATTTAACTTTTACCCCGTTCGCAATTCCGCCATGATAGAGCGCTTCGTTAAGACTTTTGTAGGAGTCTTCCAAATGAACATATTTTCCAACGATGCCGATGACCACTTCATCTTTAAGCGTCCTGATTTTTTTGGTAAGGTCTTCCCATGCCGAAAGATCGGGAGACTTTGTCCAAATACCAAGCAGTTCAACCACTTTTTCGTCGAGACCTTCGTGATGCAAACAAAGAGGAACATCATAAATATGTTCAACATCAATAGCAGTAATGACACACTCTTGAGAGATATTACAAAAGAGGGCAATTTTTGCTTTGATTTCTTGATCGAGGGGAACTTCAGAGCGGCATAAGAGTAAATCTGGTTGAATCCCAATTTCTCTCAGCTTTTGAACGCTGTGTTGCGTCGGTTTCGTTTTTACTTCGCCCGCAGACTTAATGTGGGGAACAAGCGTAAGGTGAACATATAAGGTGTTTTCTCTGCCAATATCAAAACGAAATTGTCTAATTGCTTCTAAGAATGGAAGGCTTTCAATATCACCAACGGTGCCGCCAATTTCAACCAGAGCAACATCTACGCCGATTGCAGCTTTCATAATAGAAGCTTTAATTTCGTCTGTAATATGAGGGATCACTTGAACTGTTCGTCCAAGATAATCACCGTGACGTTCTTTTCGAATAACGGAATCGTAAATTTTTCCGGATGTAAAGTTGGATAATTTTGAAGTGCGTGTAGTGGTGAAACGCTCATAGTGACCAAGATCAAGATCAGTTTCTGCGCCATCATCAGTGACAAAAACTTCACCGTGTTGAAAAGGACTCATGGTACCTGGATCAACATTGATGTAAGGATCCAACTTTTGAAGTGAAACAGTGAGGCCACGGCTTTCGAGGAGGGCGGCCATTGAAGCTGAAGCAATTCCTTTTCCAAGACTTGAAACAACTCCACCCGTGATAAAAATTATTTTTGTATTTTTCTGCCGTGACATTTTATTTCCTTTCGGTTTTTTCCATATAAACGAAGTCATCTTTACTCGTCAAGCAAGACAAAATTTCTTTTCACTCTGAACAAAAAAAATGGGAGGCAAGTGTGCCTCCCATTTTGAAACAGGATAAAAACAATTTAGCGTTTTGAAAATTGTGGACTCTTACGAGCTTTACGATGTCCAACTTTTCTTCTCTCTTTTTCACGTGCATCACGTGTAAGGTAACCATTTACTTTAAGTGGCTTGCGAAGATCTGGGTTCATGTTAATCAATGCTCTCGCAATACCATGACGAACTGCAGCAGCTTGACCAGAAAGTCCGCCACCATCAACGTTGATCATTGCATCAAATTTTCCAGTAGTGCCAGTAACGACAAAAGGTTGATTTGCAATAACGCTTAAAATTTTTCTGCCGAAATATTCTTCGATTGGTCTTTTATTAACGATAAGAGTTCCTTCCCCAGGAGAAACTCTAACGCGAGCGATAGAAGTTTTTCTTCTGCCTGTTGCAAGGAATTCAGTTTTCTTTTTATCTTTTGCAGTCAACGACATATGTATACCCATCTCCTTTAATTAAAGCGTAACTGTCTCAGGCATTTGTGATGCGTGAGGATGTTCTGTATCTGCGTAAACTTTTAATTTTGTCATCAAGCTTCTTGAAAGACTGTTTTTTGGAAGCATTCCCCAAACAGCATGTTTGATAAGCTCGTCTGGATGTCTTTCGATGCTTTCGCGAGCAGTTCTTTCTTTCAAACCACCTGGAAAACCACTGTGACGATACAATATTTTTTGGTCCCATTTATTTCCGGTAAGTTTTACCTTTGCGGCGTTTAAGACCACAACGAAATCACCAACATCCATATGAGGAGTGTAGGTTGGGCGATGTTTTCCGCGGAGCATATCTGCAATTTTGCTTGCAGCACGTCCAAGGACTTGATCTTCAAGATCAACGATAACCCAGTTTCGTTTGGTTTCATTCGGTTTTGCACAGAAGCATTTTTGTTGTTTCATGGTATCACTCTTCTTCAAAAAATTAATATCATCCTACAAGGCTGCGGGGTTTATAGAATTAGCCCTATGAAGTCAAGATTTATCCTTAACCTGCTTCAAAGTAAGTTATTTGGCCAAAAGGGCCATGAGGAACATGGGCTCAAAAGGAGGATTTAACTGAAAAACGCTCTAAAAGCCCAAATATTATGCCAAGAGCCTCTTTTACCTCGGCTTCTTGGGTTTCATGCCCAAAACTGAAGCGAATGGAACCTGCTGCATATTCCTTCGAAACACCCATGGCCCGCAACACATGAGAAGGGTTCAACTTCCCGCTTGTACAAGCTGAGCCTGAAGAAGCGCAGATTCCTTTTTCACTCAATGCCAAGAGAAATGACTCGGCCTCGATGCCAGGAAAACCAATGCTTGAAGTATTGCAAAGTCGTTGGCGTTTATCGCCATTTATTTTTGCTGAAGGAAAAGCGTTGAGTATTTCTGATTCGAAAAAATCTCGGAGCTGTTTAATTCTGATTCCTTCTTGAGCTCGTTTTGATTCTGCATGGCTTGCAGCCACTCCCATGCCTACAATAAGCGGAACGGCCTGAGTTCCAGACCTCTTGCCCATTTCCTGTCCGCCGCCAAAAAGAAGTGGCGTGAAAGGAGTTCCTCTTTTTACATACAAAGCCCCCACACCTTTTGGACCTTGAAACTTGTGAGCTGACACACTCAAATAATTTACAGCAAGATTGCTTAAGGAAATTTCAAGTTTACCCAAAACTTGAATAGCATCAACGTGCAAAGGAACTTGTTTTCGCTCGCAGAGCTGAGAAAATTTTTCAATGGGAAAAACAACTCCTGTTTCATTGTTTGCCCACATGATTGAAACGAGAGCAGTGTCTTCTGAGATGAGTGACTCAAGTTCAGCAAGATCGAGATGACCTTGTGCATCAACCGAAAGGTAACTAACGCGCACACCTTTTGTTTCGAGGTATGCGCAAAGTTTGAGAATGGAGGAATGTTCAACTTTTGTGGTGATGATATGTTGCTTCTTTTTATCTTGAGCTAAGGCAGAAAGAATTGCGGTGTTGTTTGCTTCCGTTCCGGAACCGGTGAAAACAAGTTCACTCACACGTTTTGCACCAACACTCTTTGCCACTTGTTCGCGAGCCTTTTCGAGGTGCCGTTCAAGCTGATGGCCAAACGCATGCAAGCTGTTGGGGTTGGCGTAAAGATCTCGGTAAAAGGGCAACATCGCCTCAAGTGCTTCTGGCAAAATACGAGTGGTTGCATTGCAGTCGAAGTAAAAAAGTCGTTCCATGCAAAGCTCATTAGTAAAAGAGAGCTCAAGTGCAAGGAAAAAGTTTTAGACTCTTCGGGCGTGAGTTGGAAGTTGGGAAGCTTCATCTTTTGAAGCAATATCTTGCGAAATAATCTCAACCATAGCTTGGGTATAGCCAAGAACTTTGGGAACATATTGTTGAGTCTCTCGGTAGGGGGGAATTTTATTTCCATATTTTTCCACGGCACCTTCGCCAGCATTATAACCAGCAACAGCAAGCTTCACATCTCCCTTAAATCGCTTCAAGAGCCAGGAAAGATATTTGGTTCCACCTTCGATATTTTGCGCCGGATCAAGAATGTTTTTCACTCCAAAACGGTGAGCTGTTGCGGGCATGAGTTGCATTAAACCCTTTGCACCAACTGGGGAAACGGCGTTTGATTTTGCATGTGACTCTTGAAGAATAACTCCGCAGATAAGTTCCACCGGCACGGAGTGACGTTTTGCTGCATCTTGAATAAGGGAAGCATATTTTGCCAGGCGTTTTGCGGAAGAAAGGCTGATATCTTTTGATTCCACTTGCTCAGAAAAGACAAATTCTTTTTTCTCAGTTGATGGAGAAGGATTGTCTTGAGTCTTGTTTTCTTTCACAGACTTGAGCTCTTGCTCAAATTGGCCAGAGCTTGCTTTACTGGGCTTGTGCTTCTTTTGGTACTCGAGGTACTTGTTGAAGCGCGTCGCAAAGTTATTTATTTGTCTCTCTTCTTGCTTCACCTTGAAACTCCTTCAGGGCACACTAAGCCCTTGTAAGGCTTATCGGTTTCTCTGCAGGCCCAAGTTGCGTTCAGTATAACAAAACTCAAGCTTTACACCAAGGAAGAGAAGCTAAGTCATGAAAAAGAAAAGAATTTCTAAATAACCTTTTGCTCCTGTTTGGACTTTTTATATTTCGCCAAGGCCAGAAGAGGAAAATAATGTCTATAACCATGATAGCGTATGTAAAAATGCCCCGGAAAACCTGTCCCAGTGTGGTATTCTTCATCCCACGCACCATATTCGTTTCGTGATTCCGAAAGATAGCGTGCAGCCTTATCTTTTCGGTGGGTTTCAGCCTGGTCTGAAGCAATCAAGGCCATGAGGGCCCATCCTGTTTGAGATGCGGTACTCTCTGGGCAAGGGACGAACTGTTTGAGGTCGTAGCTTTCGGTGGATTCACTAAATCCGCCATCTTCATTTTGGATAGAGTGCAACCAGGTGGTGGCTTTTTCCACTAAAGGGGTTAAGCTGGGGTCGTCCATCATCGAAAAAGCCGTGAGCACAGCCCAGGTTCCGTAGATATAATTTACACCCCATCTGGCAAACCAGGCTCCAAAACTTTCTTGTGTTCTTTTGAGGTAATCGACTCCTCTGCGAATAGGTTCGGCATCTTGCGAAAAACCGTAAGTGAGCAAAAGTTCGATCATACGTCCCGTAATGTCTGGAGTAGAAGGATCGAGACAAGCTCCATGGTCTGAAAATGGTATTTTGTTCAAAAGTTCTAAGTCATTATTTGTATCGAAGGCTCCCCAGCCGCCATCTTTATTTTGCATTGCCAGCAGCCAATTCAAAGCCCGATCACAGGCCGCTTTTTTCTCAGCTTGTGGAAGCTTGAGCTGCTTTAAAACGTGGAGGACTTCTATAGTGTCATCTACATCTGGGAAAAAATCATTTTCAAATTCAAACGCCCAACCACCAGGCTCAACATCTTTTTTACACTTCACTGCCCAGTCACCTTTAATTTCTGTAATTTGTTTTTTGAGCAACCATCTTCCTGTTTTTAAAAGAGCCGGATGATCTGACGGCACACCTGCTTCTAACAAAGCTACAATCATCCATGGAGTATCCCAAACGGGAGAAACACAACATTGTTGGTGCACGCGAAGCTTGTGATCGAGCTCTTTGTGTTCTTTCCAACTACTTGTTGCACTTACGCTAATGTGCTCATTGCGTTGACGAAGTTCGGAAGGGCGTATTTCACCATCGTCTCTCACTTCATCTGGAAGCGAAGGAAGCTCTGATTCAATATAATGTTGCTGAAACATTTTAAGGGCATCGAGAGGCTTTTGAATTTCAGGCTCGCTCACTGCATATCCAAGGGTATGATAGGCTATTACTGCATTTGCCAGCGCTGGATAAATATCTTCTACTTTTTCTACGTGATCCCAGATCCAGGTTTTTGCTTTTTTGAGTGAGAGTTTTCGAAGCGGTTTCAGCGGTGTTTTTTCAACAAACTTCAAAAATTTATCGATGTAGATGAAAAGATTTTCCGGAGAAAGTTTTCCCTTATCTGTTTTGTAACTAAAATCTCTGTTTTCACTTGAGTTGACATAAAGTTCATCTACATGAAATTTTTCATCAAGCACCTTGAGTGGTCGCAACGATAAAATAATGAGAAGGGGAACGATAGAAGCTCTTGCCCAACTAGAAAATTCGTAGATGTTAATGGGAAACCAGTCCGGCAGCAAAATTAACTCTACAGGCATAGAGGGGCAAGCCCACCACGGAACCTGGCCAAACCACGCCAAATGAATTTTGGTGAAGATTCTAGCTTTTTCAATGCCACCAGCCGAGAGAATATAAGCGCGAGCCTTTTGCAAAGCAGGATCATCGGGAGAAAAGCCTGCAAGCTTCAAGGCAAAATAGCATTCGATACTCGTGGAAAGATCTGCTTTCCCTTTATGCGACAATGACCAGGAGCCATCTTCACGCTGCACATCCAAAATTCTTCGCGCGATACCTGCCTGTGTGGTTTCATCAACACACTCAATAAAGTGCATGAGCATAATAAATTCAGCACCAATTTGCTCGTTGGCTTCAAGGCTAAACCACCAATAGCCGTCGCTGCGTTGAAGGCTAAGCATGTGGTTGATTGAGGTGTTAAGGTCTAAATTTTCTGCAAACTGTGCATATTCAGAAACAATTTTGGACTCTAAGGGAAGTTTGCGATCAAGGTTGGAAGACGAAGAAATATCCTGCATAAAAATCCTCACGAAAGGTTCAAGAAGTCAGGGTTTCTCGCATGATTTTTTGAAAATGTCGAGAAAAGAAATGGCCGTAAAGACCTGCAGATACAAGTTTAAAGCACTGGAATAACACCCCTCATCTTAGTGAGAAGAAAAGGGTGCTGAGATCCACAAAAGGGAAAGACGAAGAAAAGTGAACAAGGAATGAGGGGTATAAGATCCAAAAATGAGCAAAGGACGTCAACCCTTGAATCCTAACTCTAACATATATTAAGTCGCATAATATATATTATGTTAAACAATATATCGGAACTCTTCATATCTCTGCTTATCATTTAGAGTTTATACGTAAATTTAAGTTCTTCTAAAGTTTGAGAGCCTATCTCTATAACCCTTGTTCCACCCAGTTTTCCCGCCATACGGGTATAGAATCCGCGCCCGCTTTCATTGGCTTTAAGCACCCAGAGATAGCACGCATTATATCCAAGGCATTTTAGCTCGCTACAGGCCTTCAAAAATAAAGCCTTACCGAGGCCTTGACCTTGGAAGGTTTTGTCAATGTAGAGCGCGTAGATTTCACCACCTTCAAGATCTTCTCGAGGACTTCCATATCTTACGAAACCAATGATTTCATTTTTTTGCAGAGCAACAAAAGTACCTTGATCATGTTTCTTTTTCTGAAAAAAACTTTTCCACAGTTGAAGATAATACTCTACACGTAAGTTATCCAAGTAATCCGCAGAGACAATGCCTACATAGCTTTGCTGCCATACCTTCAAGTGAAGTTTTGCTAAATTGTTTAAGTGAGATGCGTCGGGTTTTTGGATGGTGAAGTTCAAAGTATCTTTCTGCATTTTTAAAAAAAAAAATTACGGATGTGTTTGTCCGATGGTTTCTAAACTTAAACCTTTTTCTTCGAAATATTTTTTTAATTCTTTGATCATTTTACTTTCAATTTGTCGCACACGTTCTTTGGTGATTCCATATTCGTCTGCAATATCTTGAAGTGTTTTTGGAAGTTCTGCTAATAAACGTTCTTGAAAAATATGTAGCTCTCGTTCGTTTAAATTTTTTGAAAATTCACTAAACATATTTTCAAGAATATTTTGCGACTGTTCATCTGCTAAAACTTCATCGGCAGGTTTTTCTTCAGCTGGAAGAAAATCTCTTAATTGCGCGGAGCTTTCATCACCTGATTTTGAACCAATGGGAGCCTCTAAGGCATACTCTGACTGCGTTAGCCGCTTTTCCATTTCGATGATATCTTTTTCACCTACACCAAGCTGCTTTGAAAGCACCGCTGGCGTTGCAGCAAACCCCATGGCTTCGATTTTTTCTTTTTCACGAATGAGATTGTAAAATAATTTCTTTTGCGTTTTGGTGGTTCCGATTTTTACAAGACGAAAATTGTCAACGATGTATTTGAGAATATAAGATTTAATCCACCACTGAGCATAATAACCAAGCCTAGCACCTTTATCTGGATCGTAGGTTTTTACAGCCTTGAGAAGACCAAGATTTCCTTCTTGAAGTAAGTCCAAAACATTTTGATAAGCTGAGCGATACTCAAGAGCAATTTTTGCTACAAGCCGCAAATGTGACATGACCAATTTTTTTGCAGCCTCAACATCGGCAGTTTCACGATAGCGTTTGAAGAGATCTTTTTCTTCCTGCTCGGTAAGCATGAGATAGGCATGAACTTCACGAAGATACTTTGACAATTCACTTTGTTTTGCCAACGTACCAAAAGATGTGGGAAGATTTTTCTTTTTGTCTTTCATGATCGCAAAATTACTGTTCGCACACGTGATGTCCAGCTTTAAAAACACCCTTCACCTTTCCCTGTAATCTCCACTCTTTCTGTGGAGCGTTTCTGGAACGAGATGCAAAATGTGTACTTTGAAGGGTGTACTCCTCATCCAGATCAATGAGACAGATGTCAGCATTGGCACCAACTTGCAGGCTGCCCTTCCCTTTCAAACCATAGATTCGAGCAGGCGATGCAGTGAGGGCATCGAGGGCACGTTTTAGGCTTAGTTTTTTCTCTTTCACAAGGGTGAACACAATAAGACTTGCTACATCTATACTTGAAGCTCCAAAGGGAGAAAAATCAAAACCATGTTCTTTATCAGTAACAGCATGAGGCTCGTGATTGCTCACTACAATATCGAGCGTTCCATCATTTAAGGCCGCCAGCAAAGCCTCTTGATCTCGTTGTGTGCGAAGAGGTGGATATATTTTTGAGTTAGGATTGTAATCACACAAGGCTTCATCTGTAAGAAAAAGATGGTAAGCCGAAACACCTGCAGTTACTTGTACACCTTGCTTTTTTGCTTTTCGAATCAGATCAACACCTGCGGCAGAACTTACGTGTGCAACATGCAGCTTTGATCCGGTGAGAGCAGCAAGCATTAAATCTCGAGAAAGCAAAATTTCTTCACTTAAGGCCGGCATTCCTTTTAGGCCAAGTCGCGTAGAAACATTTCCTTCGTGCATCACACCATCAACGCAAAGCGTTTTATCGTAACCCGTAGAAAGAATGGGAAGATTAAAGCTTAAGGCATATTCCATTGCTCTTCTTAGCATTCCACTTGAAAGTGTCTCGGCAGTATACAGGTGAGAAAGCGCTACAGCACCGCTTTGAGAAAGATCACCAATATCTGCCATCTGTTTTGCTTCATGATTTTTGGTAAGAGCTGCAATGGGAAAAACATCAACAAGCCCAATCTCCTTTGCTCTTGAAATAATGTAAGCATTTGTTGAAGCGTTGTCGTTTACAGGAGAAGTTTTTGGCGTACAGCAAACTGAAGTATATCCAGCTTTGTTGGCAGCTTGAGAAAAACTTCGAAGATCTTCTTTATATTCAAAACCAGGTTCGCCGCAATGAGCGTATCCATCTATGAATCCGGGGAATACATGCAAACCGTTTGCATCAAAAATTTTTTCTGATTTTTGTGGAGTATATTTTTCTTCAAGCGCAAGAATTTTTCCTTTTTCGATCACAAGATTTAGTTTTTTCTCTGATTGTTGTGAAGGATCAAATACTTTTCCGTTTATAATCACGCACTTCATTTTTTTTTCACTTTCTAAGCTTTCGCCTGAAAATATTATTGTGCAGTCTCGTCATGGGTTCCCATGAGTAAGTAAAGAAGCGCCATTCTAATCGCAACTCCATTTGTTACCTGGGGAAGGATAACAGAACGAGGACCATCAATGACAGACTGGGCAAGTTCTACACCTCTGTTTACGGGACCTGGATGCATAATGATTAAATCATTTTTTGCGCCTTTTAATTTTTCATCATCAATTCCAAAATATTTTGCGTATTCGAGATCGTTTGGAAAATATTGCTCTCCCATTCTTTCGCGTTGAATACGAAGCGCCATCAACACATCAAGTTCGGGAATTATTTCTTCTGTATTTGTTACCACAGTTACATTGTATTGCTCTAACCCTGGAGGCATCAATGTTGGCGGGCCAGAAACAAACACTTCCATTCCCATGCGCGAAAATAAAATCATATTACTTCGTGCAACACGCGAATGAGCGATGTCGCCCACAATAGCAACTTTTAAGCCTTTTACTTTTTTCTTCTTTTCTTTGATCGTAAACAAATCGAGCAACGCCTGAGTTGGGTGTTCGTGAGCACCATCTCCTGCATTAATAACATGGCCGGAAACAAGCTCTGATGCTAGCTTTGCTGCCCCAGACTGACCATGACGAATAATCCACACATCAGGATTCATCGCTTCAATATTCAGCAGAGTATCGTTGAGGCTTTCCCCTTTTTTGGACATGGCACTTCCTGAAGCTGAGAAATTTAAGATATCTGCCGAGAGTCGTTTTTCCGCAACCTCAAAAGACATGCGGGTTCGTGTAGAGGTTTCGAAGAAACAATTAACTACTGTTTTTCCACGAAGCGTTGGAACTTTTTTAATTTCACGTTCAGAAATATCTTTAAAACTTTCTGCAGTGCTTAGAATAAGCTCTACATCTGCGTTTGAAAGATTATTAATAGAGAGAAGATGGCGGCAAGATAAGTTGCTCATGAAATATCCTATGTGGTTTTGATGCTCACCTGGTTAATATTGTCCGTTTCTTGAAACATGACTTTTACATTTTCGTTTGAAGTGGTTTCAATTTTTTTGGCAACATACTCTGCTTGAATGGGAAGTTCTCGCCAGCCACGGTCAACCATCACCATCAGTTTTACAAAACGTGGACGACCATAATCAAGCAAGGCATCCAACGCCGAGCACACGGTTCTGCCAGTGTACAGCACATCATCAACCAAAATAATTCCGCGACCGTTAATGGAAAATGGAAGCTCAGTCTTTTTTACGCAGGGTTGTTCGCCCACTTCTGAAAGATCATCACGATAAAGATTGATGTCGAGCATTCCCACTTCAATAGGTTTACCTTGCACAGCTTCAATTTTTTTTGCTAACCATGTGGCAAGAGGAACGCCTCTTGTTCGAATCCCAACAAGAGAAACATTGTCTGTTCCATCTTCAACAATTTTACGGGCTATCATATCGATAGCTTGATCCATCTGGCTTTCGCTCATCAAGAGGCGCGCGGTCATAAGAACTCCTTCGTGATGCTCATCTTTGGCTTTTTGCAAAAGCCAAAAAACATGAACGTAGTTAAAAAAAAGCCTCCCTCGTCAAGCCAGGGAGGCAAAACTTACAGCTGCTGATTTTTCCATCGTATTCGTACATTTTCGGGTGCTGATCTTGTCGATCTGAAGCTGAATGTCAACGGCTAATTGGCAAAAGGCTGCTTTTTATCTAATCATCCGCCCAAACTCGTGCCAGCGAATGCCACCTTGATCGCGATCGAGAGAAAGCCAAACAAACAACGCCTTTCCCTTCAAGTTTTCGATGGGCACAAAGCCCCATTCTCGGCTATCTCTGGAGTTATCCCTGTTATCGCCCATCACAAAGAGATGGCCCTCGGGGACAGTGATTTCGCGCTCTTCCCGGCCAACATACTTTTCGTATTGCACAACGTATTTCTTGCCATCGAAGTACTCTTCGTAAAAATCAAAATCATTCCATCCGGAAACATAGGGAATGCGTCTGATATCACCATTTTTGAGTTCGAGGACACGCTTACTGCTTAAAGCCTGGCTCACCTCAAGCTTCTTTCTTTGAAGCTGTTGCCCATTCAGATATACTTCACTGCCACGAAGTGTAATCTTGTCACCCGGAAGACCAATAACGCGCTTAATATAGTCGAGGCTTTCATCTTCTGGATAAATGAACACGATCACGTCTCCATGATGAGGAACTCCGTGATCGATGAGACGATATTTTGTAAAAGGAACACGAACACCATAAGCAAACTTATTCACAAAAATATGATCTCCAATTGAAAGCGTTGGAATCATCGAGCCGCTTGGAATTTTGAAGGCTTCAACCACAAACGCACGCACCACAAAGGCTACAAGGCCGGCAATGATAAGCGCCTCAGCATATTCACGAAATTTGCTTTTCTTTTTCATGTTCATCCTTACTTTTTGGTTGAGAGTACACTTCGAAAAGCTTCTTGTGGAATTTCTACACTTCCCACTTGTTTCATTCTTTTCTTTCCAGCTTTTTGTTTTTCGAGGAGCTTTCTTTTTCGAGTTATATCTCCGCCGTAGCATTTTGCAGTTACATCTTTTCTCATTGCCTTCACGGTTTCTCGCGCAATAATTTTTGCACCGACAGCGGCTTGTATCGCAACATCATACATTTGCCGCGGGATGATGTCTTTCATTCTTGCAACAAGGTCTCTTCCTCTCCGTTGGGCTTCGTCTCTGTGGACAATAATGGACAAGGCATCGACGTTATCTCCGTTGATAAGAACACTCAATTTTACAAGTGGAGCAGCTCTGTATTCTCTTAATTCATAATCCAGTGAAGCATATCCGCGTGATGCAGATTTGAGTTGATCGTAAAAATCTACCATCAGCTCACTAAAGGGCAAAAGATACTGAACCATCACTCGGTCGCGACCAAAATATTCCATGTGCTGCTGCTCGCCACGCTTGGTTTGACACAACCCAAGAATACCTCCCAAATATTCTGAGGGAGTATGAACGGTGACCAACACATATGGTTCTAAAATTTGGCTAATTTCTGAAGGATCGGGAAGTTTGGCAGGACTATGAACTTCAAGTTCTTTTCCGCTATGGGTTTCCACCTTGTAGACAACCGTTGGTGCAGTGGAAATAAGATTGATGTTGTATTCGCGCTCGAGACGTTCTTGAACAATTTCGATGTGAAGTGAACCTAAGAAGCCGCAACGAAATCCAAAACCAAGTGCTAAAGAAGTTTCGGGCTCGAAGGTAAACGCCGCATCATTGAGTTTTAATTTTTCAAGTGCCTCGCGCAAATCTTCGTACTGCGCGGAATCTACGGGATACAAACCTGCAAACACCATCGACTTTACTTCTTGAAAACCTTTCAAAGGATTTGCAGCGGGACGATCTAGAGAAGTAATGGTATCTCCAATTTGCGCATCAACCACGTCTTTAATATTAGCAACAACAAAACCTACTTCACCAGCTGTGAGTTCATTAATCTCCTTCGGAAGCGGCGTAAATTGGCCAAGCTTTAACACTTCAAAACTTTTTCCCAAATGCATGAAGTGCACTTTCATGCCTTTGGCAATTTTTCCTTCCACTACTCTGGCCAGTACCACCACACCTTGGTAGACATCGAACCAGCTGTCGAAAATGAGAGCACGAAGCGGTTCTTCTTCACTTCCTTTTGGAGGTGGAAGAAAATTCACAATGCCTTCAAGCAAATCTTTTACTCCAGCTCCAGTTTTTGCAGAAACAGGAATGGCAAGAGATGCATCAATACCAAGGGTTTCCTCAATTTCTTCTTTTACTCGTTCAACATCGGCACTTGGCAAATCGATTTTATTTATGACGGGGATGATCTCTAAATTTCCCGCCATGGCAATGAGAGCATTGGCAATAGTTTGCGCTTGCACACCTTGCGTAGCATCAACAATGAGAAGAGCGCCTTCACATGCTTGAAGTGAACGTGAAACTTCGTAGTGAAAGTCAACATGGCCCGGAGTATCAATAAGATTGAGCACATACTTTTCACCAGCAAGTGAAGTGTAAGGCAAAGTTACCGTTTGCGCTTTAATGGTTATCCCTCGCTCGCGTTCAATATCCATCTGGTCTAAGAACTGTTCTCGCTTTTCACGATCGCTCACAGCGCCTGTTATGTCCAAAATTCGATCGGCAAGTGTAGACTTTCCATGATCAATATGAGCAATAATTGAAAAATTTCGTATATGATTTTTATCCATAGAGAAAATACTTGATTACGGAAATTCGTAACTGATGTGAAGAGAGTTAACCCAATTATTTTAAATGTTCACAAGAGGTCTATTCCTTACTGCTCATTTAAAACAACCAATGCTTCAACGCCTTCTCGTTTATTTAAATCTGAAAGATAACCACTTGCCTCGTCTTTTGAATTGAAACCACCAATTCTCACACGATACCAACGGCCCCTGTCAGGAATGTCAGCAATCATCATATATGCAGGGTAGCCAAGCTTTTTCCATTTTTCTACGATACCGTTTGCTTCTGGAAGCTCTGGGTATGAACCCACTTGAATTGAATATCGCGCAGAGTCGGAAGATTTTACACGCACAACTCCCGATGGTGTTGCATCAGGGCTATCAGCAACTTCTTCACTTGGGCTTGCTTCAATTTTTTCTGCAACCATATTTTCTGTTGCTGCTTCTTGTTTCACTTCCACTCCATTTTTTACAATTTGCACAGCTTCTTGCTTCATCGCATCAACTTTATCTTGCGTGGGCCTTGCCTGCAACATCGCTGCTATGCGTTCTTTAAGCTCTGGTGTTTTTGCTTTATCCATTAACTCTTGAGCCAACTTTAAAACTTCAGGATCATCGGTGGTTTGAACGGTAAGCTTTGGTGAATAATCCGAAGGTGAATCGGCAACAGTTTGTGAAGCTTCAAGAGAAACGGGAAGACCTAAAAAATCGGCGCCATATTTCGCTCCCAGATAAAAAACAAAAAAGAGCGTAAACACTTCAAGCAAAAGAATGGAAAAAAATTGCCCAAAGGTAAATCTGCAAAAAAAGCTATCGTCTTGTTGCTGTTTTTTATGGCGTTGGTACTCGCTCACACATCCTCCCGGCTTTCTTCGCTTTGCTCACGCGACATTTCTTCAGGAGCTGATATCCCCAAGGTTGTAAGACCACTTCGTAGCACAATCTGAATATTTTTCAAGAGATAGAGCTTGGCCTCACTTATTGCCTTATCGTCAGAGAGAACACGGTAGCGATCATCTGATTTTGCGAGACTATAAAACGTTTGAAATTTACGGGCAAGGTCTAACAAATAAAAGGCAACTCGATGTGGCTCCAAGTACGTAGCTGACGCAAGCAGAACTTTTGGATACTCCAGCAAAAAGCGAACCAGCTCTAATTCCGCCGGCAACGAAAGGTGCTGCAGGTTTGGAGACGAAGACAACTTGATACCAAGAGAATCTGCCTTTCGGAAAATGCTGGCAATTCTAGCGTGCGCATATTGGATATAAAACACGGGATTATCGGGAGATGCAGTCCTGGCCAGTTCAAGATCGAAATCTAACTGCGCCTGATGCGAACGCATTAAAAAGAAATAGCGACAAACATCTTTTCCTATCATTTTGGTAACATCTGCCAGGGTTTCGTAGGTAGCACGTCTGGTAGACATGGAAACCAACTCACCCTTCCGCAGCAAATTGACCAACTGAATTAACACCGCTTGAAAGTGATCCGCAGAATACCCCATGGCCTGAACGGCAGCTTCCATGCGCTTTACATAGCCGCCATGATCGGCTCCCCAAATATCGATAACGCGGTCAAAACCTTGCTGGTATTTGTGATAATGATAGGCAATATCGGCAGCAAAATAGGTGAGACTCCCATCACTTTTGCGCAGCACTCTGTCCTTATCGTCTCCAAACTCCTGACTTTTAAACCAAAGCGCGCCATCTTGTTCGAAGAGAAAACCTTTGGTCTGCAAATAATCTAATGCCTCTTGAATTTTGTTTGCTTTGTGAAGTTCTGTTTCGAAAAAATAAACATCGTGCTCAACGCCAACATCTTTCAAGTCTTGCTTGATCTCGGCTAAAATAAGATCACCTGCGTAGCTACCACAAAAGGCAATGGCTTCTTCTTTCTTTTCATCGCAAAATAAATTTGCTTGTTGCTTCAACACATCAGCAGCAAGAGAGATGATATAATCACCTTGATAGCAATCTTCGGGAAAAGATATCTTCTGTCCTTTTAGTTCTAAAGCGCGAAGAAAAACGGAAAGTCCAAGCGTACGCATTTGAACACCGGCATCATTCACATAATACTCTTTTGTAACGTCATACCCTGCCTTTTTCAAAATGCTTGCAAGCGCATCTCCATATATAGCGCCTCTTCCATGTCCGATGTGTAGCGGACCCGTTGGATTGGCACTTACAAATTCAATTTGAATTTTTTTTCCTTTTCCAAACTCTGAAGACCCAAAGCAATCGCCTTGTTCTGAAATGATACTTAAAAACTTGAGATATGCATCGCGATGAAGTGAAAAGTTGATGAAGCCAGGTCCGGCAACATCCACATTGGCGAACAAACTGTTGTTCACAAGATACGTGCGAAGAATTTCTGCAATTTCTCGCGGCTTTTTTTGTTCTGCCTTTGCTTGAGCAAGTGCGATGTTGCTTGCATAATCTCCGTGATCACTTTGCTTTGGACGGGAAACATCGATCATGTCTGGACAAGCGCACTGCAAATCTTTTGCCAATCTCGCTTCATGATAAGCTTGAATAATAGCTTCTCTTACTTTTTGTTCTATCATTGTTCACTCATTTTTGGTCCAAGGATCAAAATCTTTAAAGCTTCAGGATGAAGATATTTTTCTGCAACCTTTTTTATTTTTTCCGTAGTTACTTTCCCAATTTCGTCTTTATATATTTCTAAATAATTTTTGGGATAGCCATAAAAAGCATAAATCACTTCGTGCTTCACAATTTTTTCTGGTGCATCAAAAGCAAAAATGAGCTGATTCAAAAGGGCATCTTTTGCGAGCGCAAGCTCATGTTCAGTAACTCCCTCTTCAACAATTACCTCCAAATGCTGCTTCACTCTCTCAATCACTTCATTGGTGGACGAACTCTTGGTTGCAACGCTAATCGTAAAATCTCCATAATCCGTTTGTGGAGAAAACTCTGAAGAGATCCCATAGGCTAATCCTCTCTTCACCCTAATATCCGCCATAAGCCGGCTGCTAAAACCCCCACCCCCTAAGATATAGTTGAGCAGCAGTAAAGCATATTTATCAGGGTTACTTCGCTTTATTCCCAAATGCCCCATACGAATAAAGGATTGGGTAAGTGGGCGCGCAAGGTGCTTGGTTTCCGCCTGAAAGGCAAGTTCAAGTGGAGCCGGTTGAGGGAGTGCTTCTGCCTCTGAAAAAGCTGGCAAACGATCAAAGTAGCGCTGTAACATGTCTACCACTTCCTCCTCATGAAAATCTCCTGAAACAGCAAGCATCATCTGCGAAGGAACAAAAGCTTTTTGATGAAAGGCACGAACATCTTTTTGTGAAATAGTTGCAACACTTTTTGCATTCGCTTGACGAACCCACGGATTATCCCTTCCAAAAAGCAAAGCCGAAAACTCACGTTCCACAAAGGTTTGCGGGTTATCCTTTTCTCGTTTCAGTTCCTCGAGCAAATTTTTCTTAATGGTTTGCAAACGTTTTGCATTGAGTTGAGGCTGAAAAAGGGTGTCGAGAAAAAGTTCCAAAGCAGGATGAAGATCTTCGCTTAAGGCATGAAGGCTCACACTCGAAAATTCTTTTCCCGCACTTGAATTCAGTTCAATTCCTAAGGTGTCTTTTCGTTTATCAACTTCACTCGGACCTAAATTTCCTGCTCCACCATAATCAAGCAAGGCGCTGGTAATCTCACTCAATCCCACTTTATCCTGCGGATCTTGAAGTGTTCCAGCCTTCACTAAAGCATAGGCACGAACAACCGGTAATGTATGATCTTCCAAAAAGAAGCACTGCAAACCATTTTTTAATGTCACCACATGTGCTTGCGGTGGAGCATAACTTTTTAACTTTTTACTCTGAAGCTCTTCAAGATTGTACTTCTTGCTTGCGCAGGAAAAGAGAACGAAAATGAAACATGCTGCAAGAATATACTTTCCGTATTTCATAACCCGTGCACCCTTTCTACCTTCACCATATTTTCAGGAACAAAATACGTTTTTAAAACACGGCTCATGTCTTCTGCTGTTACAGCAAATAGCTTGTCTGGGTAATCATTTAGAAGTTCCCAACTGTGAAAATTAACTTCAAAACGTGCGAGTGCCAGAGCTAAATTCATATTTTTTTCAAGCGCGAAGACAAATGAAGACTTCACTCTCTTTTTGAGAAGAAGCAACTCTTCAGAACTGAGAGGATTTTTTTTTAGCTTTTCAATCTCATCTAAAATACTTGCTTCCACTCGAGCCAGTGAAGCTTTTCCAACCGGCTCTGCCCAAATAAGGAAAAGATTCTCCATGCGAGAACCTGGAAAGTCGCCACTACAACTTACGCTGGATGCAATTTCTTCATCGAAGATAAGTCGTTTTTCAAGCCGCGAAGATTTTCCATCGCACAGAAGTGTGAGCAACATATCAAAAACAAACTCATCTTCGTGAGGAAGTGTTAGCTTGTGAAACGCCAGCACAAGAGCGTTTGAAGCTTCAGATTTGAAACTTGTGCTCACATTTCCATTTTTAAACTGAAGAGCTGGATCAGTTGAAAGTTTTCCAGAAGGTAAAAAAGAAAAATACCGAGAGATAAGTTTTTTCGTTTCGGAAAGATCTAGACTGCCCACTAAAACTCCGGTCATATTCTTTGCGCCGTAAGAGCGCTTGTGAAATTTTTTGGCATCAAGATCAGTCAGTCTTGCAATGTCTTCTTCGGAGCCAATAGCAGACCAATGATATGGCCCCTTGGAAAAGGCATTGTTTAAGACAAGTTCCACGAGTAATCCATCAGGATTATTTTCTAAGCTTGTTCTTCGCTCTTCAATCACCACATTTCGTTCAATGTAAAAATCTCTGTAGACGGGCCTTCCCACCATTTCGGACATCGCATACATCCAAAGCCCCAAACGATTGGAAGATAAACTTGCATGGAAGGTTGTAACATCCTTTGAAGTAAAGGCGTTAAAGTCTGCAACCCCATTTTTTTCCATGAGATCCCATACTTGTTTGGCGTCTTGGTATTGGGCAATTTTTTTATACAAGAGCGCAAGCTCTGTAGTGAGTTCTGTATAACGTTCTGAAGTTTTGTCGGGATAGAGTTCTGTGCGTTCACGTTCAAGTTGATTTATTTTTTCAAGAAGAGGAGCTTCTTTCCGAAAATCTTTTGTACCAAGCCTTTCCGAACCCTTAAAGGCCATATGTTCAAACATATGGGCAAGCCCAGTTTTTCCTTCCGACTCATCTACGCTTCCAGCACGAACCATAATGACACCAGAAAAAACTGGAGCTTGAGGACGTTGAATAATCAACCAACGCATACCATTCGGAAGCGTAAATGCTTCAACTTGTTCTTTGAGGTGTAAATCTGCTGAAAAAACTTGGGATGAAAAAAAGAAAAGAAAAATAAAAGGAATAAAAATTTTCTTCATTCAAGGTCCTTGGCAAGGAATTCGCGATCACGTTTCCCTAATGGACTCAAAAAAAAATGCAACGTTTAATCAAATACTTCCGCAGCATTCTCTCTTAGAAATGTTTTCCTTTTTTCCAGTAACCAATGCACTTCGAGGCAAGCCTTGCAGCAATAAAATTTGAACCATGACTGCCCTCTTTTGGCATCAGCTCTACGAGGTCCATTCCAACAACTTCTTTTTCTTGCATAAGACGTCGCAAAAATGAGCTTGTGTGCAACCAGCTAAGGCCGCCTGGCTCTGGAGTTCCGGTATCTGGAACAAGGGAAGGATCTAAACCATCGATATCGATGGTAAGATAGACTTTTTCGGTTTTGATTGCCGCCAGCGCTTGGTCAATCCATTCTGGATTGCGGTGAATGTGATGAGCAAAAAAGACTGGCAATTTATCTTTTTTAATCCAAAGAGCTTCTTCCTTAGAAAGAGCACGAATTCCAATTTGAACGGCAGGAAATTTTTCCAAAATTCTTGCCATCACCGAAGCATGGGAAAGCGGAGTTCCCTCATACTCTTGACGTAAGTCTGCATGGGCATCGATTTGCACCACGGTGAGGTCTGGATGAAACTTGCCAACCGCACGCACAACAGGAGCGGATATGGTGTGCTCTCCTCCAAAAACGAAGGGAAGTTTTTTATCTTTTACAATGGCTTCAACTTCTTTTTCAATCAGTGCTACAGATTCTTCTAAGGTAAGATCTTCAAACTGAAGCGAAGCTTTTGTGTGAAGCCCAAGAAGAAAAGGCTCATCATCAATTTCTTCATCATAAAACTCTACTTGAGTAGACGCCTGCAAAATAGCTTCTGGCCCATTAGCTGTACCTTTTGCATAAGAAGTTGTCTTCTCAAGTGGTACCGGCAAAAAAACAACTTTCGCTTTTTCGTAAGTTGCTTCCGATTCGCTGAGACCTAAAAATTGAATTGAATGTCCACTCATGCTTACCTCAAGGAACAAAAACAACGCCAGCTACAACAGTTGTCCATAAACCTGATTTATCACCAACGGCTGATTGAGTAACGGCGGTTGTTTTCACGATTTCACCAGAAATAGTCCAAGTACCTTTTCGTTCGTTCCAATCTTTTTCTGCGTCAAACTGCACGCCCAAAGTTGTGGCTAACATTTCGGCAGCGAGATCTTCGGCATAATCTCCAGCCTGCTTTTCAGTTTGTCCAGAGCTGTGATGCTCCGAGATATAACCGTGATGATCTTCGTTCTTGGGAAGCGAAATACCAACGGAGGCAGCAATAAGACGATGAGGTTCATTGGTTGCAACGTCAGACAAGACGCAGTGTACGATTTGCCCAGGATTGAGGTGGAGCACACCTTTATTCCGCTGAACAATTTTACAATGTGGTGGGAGGATACTTGAAACCCTCACAAGATTAAATGGCGCAATCCCGGCGTCTCTTAGAGCATGCTCAAAACTTTGAAGCTTTTCACGATGTCTTCCAACACCCTTTGTGAAAAAGAACCTTTTTGGAACGTATCCTGGCATAGAACCTCCCTCTGTTTTTTTAATTTGGGGCCGCTCACTAACACAGCACCAAAAGCACGACAAGCATAAAAAAAGGCGGCCCTCATTTTTAGGCCGCCCTTTCCTAGAACATCTCTAATTACTTCTTCTTTTTACGAGCTGGTTTTCTTTTTGCTGCTTTTTTAGCTGCTTTTTTCTTTGTAGCTTTTTTTCTTTTTGTAGCTTTTTTCTTCGCTACTTTTTTCTTTGTTGCTTTTTTTGCTGTTGATTTTTTCTTTACTGTTTTTCTTTTTTTCATACGAGCTCCCCTCCTTTGGGAAAAAATGTTAGTTGTGCTTTAAGACATAAAGAATTCTATTGAATTATATAAATATAGTCAAACTATTTTTATAATCTACATATAAATTATATATAATTATAGGTCTTCTTTTTGTGGGATATTTTTGCAGCGGACAGCGGAATATGATGAGGAGTGAATTTGAGAAGTGCGTTAAAAAATGAGCTTGCTACTTCTTTCGATTTTTTTGTGATAATTTTTTTTTATTTTTTTTTGAAGCGAAAGAAAAAAAACGAACTTCTGTAGCCAATAGTTACTTTTTTTCTTCTGCTTTTGTTCGTTGCGTTTCGTTTCTTCTCAGTAGTTTTTTCTAAAAAAATGGAAACGTTTCCTTAGCAATGATCAACGCTAAAAGTGATTTCGCGTTTAAATATTTTTTGAAAAAAATGAAGTGAACGGCAACGGTTGATATAGCTTCATTACATGCCTTCTCAACTTTTCAATCTCAATTTCAAAATATTTTTCAAATAGTTTAAAGTTGAACTTCAATATTTTCACTTCCGTTTTTGAAAGTGAAACCGAAAAAAAATGTTGTTCTAGAGAAAAAAGATGAGTGAAGGAAAACTTTAAAGCAGCAAAAAAAAATGACCCAAATTGGGCCATTTTTGAATGCATGAAAAGTATACAGTTTATTAAGGATTGGTGAGCAAACACTGTCTTAACTCACCTACTGTTTCGGCTAGTCTATCTGCTCCGGCATTTCGGAGTTCTTCTCTGGTGCCATAGCCGTAAGAAACTCCAATAGAGGTGCATTGGCACTTTTTGGCGGCATCTATGTCTGAGGCTCTGTCTCCAATAAAGACAGGTTCCATAATTTTTTCATCTTTAATCACTTGCTGAAGCACTTCCTGTTTCAAGAGTGGCTTTTTGAGCGCTGAGCCATAAATTTTGGTAAACAGGCCCCGGATACCCAAATGATCTAAAACCATCTCACATGAAGCTGTAGGCTTGTTGCTGGCCACATACAGCTTCGCCTCTTTAGAGACGGCGTCGAGCAAACCCACAATGCCGGGATAGAGCCTGTGCTCGGCAATACCTTCTTTGTGAAAGCGCTCGCGGTAGGAATCGATACACTTCTTTACGAAGCGCTTATCTTTGCGGCCTGTGACCGTAATGAAGATTTCCTCGAGAGAGTACCCAATGTAACGTTTAAGACGCTCAATAGGAACAGTCTTCTCACCCTGCTGCTTAAGGGCATAGTTGATACAACGTGGGATGGCCGTGCCAGGATTCACAACGGTTCCATCAAGATCAAAGATATAGGCTTTACTTTTTTGGTTGTTCATGAGCGGGGGCTTGTAGATGAAATACTTTATTTTTTCAAGAAAAAAAACTCAAACCATTGTAAATACTTGGGTTTTTGATCATCCACGTTTCTGCTCTAGTTGCGCTAAATGCCTTTTTAGGCGCATTTGGGCCGTCTCACCAGCGTATTCCAAAAGAAATTTTAGACAGGCCGGCCCTATAATTTCGTTGACGGCAATAGCCGCAATACAAATAGTTTTAAAGGTACCACCCCATTCTTGGAATGCTTGAGAAACTAAAAGAACCATTCCAATGCTCACCCCCGCCTGTCCAATAAACCCAAGCCAAGAAAAACGGCGGATAAAGACATCTTCACCAGACAATTTTGTGCCGACAAAAGTTCCAAAAAACGTAACGAGAAGACGAATCAAAACAAGGAAAAGGGCAATATGCCAATACTCCTGCATGGCAACAAGATTGATACTTGCACCAGCAAGAGAAAAGAACATGATGTAAACCCACAGCGATCCCCGCTCAACTGCAGTTATGAAGTCTTCCCCCCATGGCGTAAAGTTTTCCACCAAAAATCCTGCAGAAAGGCACGTCAGTAAAAAGTGAAGATGTAAAAGTTCTGTAAAATAAACAATGAAAACGGAAAGCCCCAGCACGAACAACACCAACTCTCTGCGAATAAAACGAAGGTAAAGTGAAACAAGTATTGCAATAACTCCACCTGCAAAAAGTGATGCGATCATATTGAGCAACTCATGAGAGAGTTCTCCCAATTCAATTGCCTGTCCACTGTTCAAACTTTTCGCAAGTGCCATACAAAAAACAAAAAGGAGAAGGACCAACACATCTTTAATGACGGTAACACCCAGAACGATGTCGGTAAGTCGCCCTTTCGATTTCGTTTCAACAATAACTGCAACCGTAGCAGCTGGAGAATTTGCTGTAGCAATAACTCCAAAAAGAATTGCGATGGAAAGTGATGTGAACAGTGGTAACTGGCCAAGAGGATGAAAAAAATGCAAGCCCAGTAAAGTAAGAAGAGAAGCTCCAAAAAAATGAATTATAATTTGTGACGTCGTAAGGGTTAAAATTGTTCTCAGTGATTTTTTTACATTTTTAAGTCTCAACGCACCACCAGCTGTAAATGCTATGAGCGCAAGAGCAAGATGGTCAATAGGCTGAAGCAAAAGCATAGAATCGAAAGAAATAAAACCAAGAAGGTATGGTCCACAAACAATTCCACTCAGAATATATCCCGTGATGTGAGAAAGATGAATTTTTTCAGCGATGCGACCAAAAAGAAATCCAATCACTATCAGCAAACCAAGTGAAAATGCAGCTTTCCCGCTTTGAGCATCACTGGCGTAACTCAGGTGATAAATAAAATAAGTAAGAAGAGCGAGGGAAAGAATAAGAAAGATCTTTTTCATCCTTCCCCCAAAGTTTTTATAAAACTCCTTACCGTAAAAATACTGGCAAGCCCATTGAAAAGAAATGTAGTTAAAACAATCGTCACCAAAACCGAACCCAATTCACTTGGATAGAGAGAATAAAAATCTAGTGCAATGGCAATAGCCACTCCTCCTTGTGTAATCAGCGCAGCTCCAAAACGAGCGGGATAATCTAAACGCACATTGGCTAATGAAAGTGCGGATTTTCCTCCCACTACTTTTCCCAAATACCTGCTGAAAAAAACAAGAAGCGAAAAGAGAACTAAAGGAAGTTGCGGAATCCAAATGGAGCCACTGATGATAAGCAGTAAACCATAAAGAGGTTTTTCAGAAAGAGCTAAACTTCTGTATATTTTGTCACTTTGGAGATTGAGATTTGTAAGTGTCAATCCAGCAACAGTTCCACAAAAAAGTGCCGACAGCTTAAGTAAAGTGGATATGCCTGCAAGCAAAACAACCAGCGCTACCATCATGGCGAGTCTTTCGTTTTCAGAAAGCCGCAATGCGAAAAGCACATGAAACAAAAAACCTAAGACCGCACCCAAAAACAAAGAAGTAAGAAACCATTGCCATCCAGAAATATAAGCATCACCTACAAATTGATTAAAGTGCAAAAGAGAAACAACAAGCCCAAACAAAAGCACTGCAGGAATAGAATCAATTGTAGAAACATATCGAAGCATGCGCGAAACACGACCATGAGCTTTAAACTTTCGCGAAATAGAATCTACCACTTTTGGTGTGGAACATGAAGAAGCCACGCCAATGGAAAGCGACAGCAGCAAGCATTGCATAAGCGAAAGTTTTGGTGTCATGAACGAATAGCTTGAAAAGAAAAAGAACACAGACACTACCAAAAAAGTAATAATGTTTTGGGTGATGGCAATGACGTAATTGCTAGGAGCTAAAATTTTAATATCAGAAAATCTTAGTTGCAATCCTAGTAAAAGCCCAACGCAACTGAGAAGAATGTGAATCAAAACATCAAAATCATTTAATACGCTGATGGAAAGAATATTCGCCACTTGTGGCCCAAAGAAAAAACCCAAGAGAACAAATTCGAGACCATAAATGAAAAAAAGATAAGATTCAATTTTGAATCGGCGAATGCGAAATGCCCTCTCGGAAAGAAGGTAAGAAAGAAGAACAAGACTAAGGCAGAAGACAATAAATTTCATAAGGGAGAAACAATATGTTTACTGCGTCTTCAGAAATGCGCCTGAAACCGTATTGACGGGAACGGTAAAAAGGAAACCATTCCCCTTTTCACTGAGTCCACCGCACGTTTCTTCAATAAGCTTCACTGCTTCTGGGACCTGTTCTTCGGTGACCACAGAAAGAACAACATTACTTCCAATATTTCCACCGGGCAAAAGGCCTTTGAGTCCTGCAAAAATGGGAACATCCGCAGAGAGAATTTGCCCCATTCCCCTACTGTCAATAACAGTCGCACCCTTGATGCCAAGTTCCATAAAGCCAGCTAAGATATCATCGAGGTAACGCGATTGTTTGATGATAACAACGAGGAGCTCTAACTTTTGCACACCGCTCATAATCTTCTCCGCTTAAATAAGGAAGTGCATACAAAGCAGAAAAAAACTTAAGAATCAAGCGGCATGTTGCCAGAGAAAAAGAGGATCATTCAAAAAGTTGAGTTCTGATAAGAGTTGAGTGTCGATCTTGGCCAAGAGAGACAATGGAAATAGGAACTTCAAGCAATTCTTCAATACGCTTGATGTAAGAAAGTGCCGCAGCAGGTAAATCTTCATAGCGATGCACGTTTGAAATGTCTTCGTCCCACGCAGGATGTTCTTCATAGAGCGGAGTGCATTGTGAAAACTCATCTTCAGATGCGGGATAACCTGGAAACGATTCGCCATTGTATAAATAGTCGGTACAAATCTGCAGATTTTTTAGGCCGCTCAGCACATCCAATTTTGTAAGTGCGATGTGAGTGATACCATTTACTTGCACCGAATATTTAAGCAACTTGATATCCAACCAGCCGCAACGTCGCTTTCTGCCTGTAGTTGCACCGAATTCATGTCCATTTTTTCCAATGTACTCGCCAATCTCATTGGAAAGTTCAGTTGGAAACGGACCACTTCCCACTCGCGTGGTATAAGCCTTCACCACACCCAAAACGCCATCTATAGAAGTGGGACCAAGACCTGTACCACTTGTAGCTCCACCAGAGATTGTGGTGGAAGAAGTTACAAAAGGATAGGTTCCGTGATCAACATCAAGCTGAGTGCCTTGCGCACCTTCAAGTAAGATATTTTTATTCGCACGTTTTGCATCTGCAAGAAGAAAAGTTGTGTCTCGAATAAAGGGAGCCAAACGCTTGGCCCACATGGTACAAGATTGAAAAAGCTCATCAAAGCCAAGAGCTGTTCCACCCAAATCTTTAAGTTGTTTATTTTTGTAGATAAGAATTTCTTGAAGCCGAAGGGAAAGTGCTGGCAGATTCAAAAGTTCACCAACTCGAATTCCAAATCTTGCCACTTTATCTTCATAACAAGGGCCAATGCCACAACCTGTTGTTCCGATGGATTTTTTCCCACGATGCTCTTCGCGTAATTTATCAAGTTGTTTGTGATAAGAAAAAAGCAGATGCGCTCTGTTGCTGATGGCGAGAAGATTTGGAGTTACACTGCGACCTCTCTCTTGCAACATTTCCATTTCACTCAGCAAAGCATCGGGGTCTAACACCACTCCGTTTCCAATAATGCAAACGGTCCCATCGTGAAGAATGCCTGAAGGAAGCAGATGTAAAACGGTTTTCTCCCCTTCTACAACAACGGTATGGCCTGCATTTGCGCCGCCTTGATATCTGGCAACATAATCAACTTTAGGTGACAAAAGATCTACAATTTTTCCTTTTCCTTCATCACCCCATTGAGAACCGATAATTACATACGTTGCCATAATACTCCCTAAGCCAAAATAAGTTTTTCTAAAATTGCTTTTTGAACGTGCAAGCGATTTTCGGCTTCATCAAAGATGCGCGATTGTGGGCCATCCATCACTTCGTCTGTAATTTCTTCATTTCTATGCGCTGGAAGACAATGCAAAACAATGGCATCCTTAGCAGCGTGAGATAAAAGTTCTGCATTCACTTGATATGGCATGAAAAGTTTTTTCTTTGCTTCTACATCTTCACCTTCTTGCCCCATGCTAATCCAGGTATCTGTGTTGATTACATCAGCAGATTTTACGGCGGCAACGGCATCATTCCCAATATGAATTTTTTCAGATTTCCCAAGTTGTTGGATTTTTTCTCTCATCATGTGAGGCACTTCATATCCGGACGGGCATGCTATAGAAAGTTCGAAGCCCAAAATAAGCGCAGCATTAATCCAACTATTACACATGTTGTTGCCATCACCAACGTACGCAATTTTAAGGTTTGTAATATTTTCTTTATGTTCTGAAACAGTAAAAAGATCCGTTAAGACTTGGCAAGGATGATACAAATCAGAAAGACCATTGATGACAGGAACTGACGAGCCTTCCACCATTTCCTCCAAACGACTTTGCTCAAAAGTGCGATGCATAATGGCATCGACATATCGTGAAAGAACGCGGGCGGTATCTTGATAGGTTTCACCTCTTCCAAGCTGAGATGCTGCTGTAGTAATGTTAAGCGCGTGACCCCCAAGTTGAAACATGCCTACTTCAAAAGAAACTCTTGTTCTGGTAGAGGATTTTTCAAAAACCATCGCCAGCGTTTTTCCCTCTAGCGGTCTATGGCTTCTTCCCGCTTTGAGTTCTTTTTTCATCCACGCCGTTCTCTCGAAAAGATTCATGATATCATCAGCGCTAAAATCGAACATGTGACGAAGGTGTTTTGGCATATTCATCCTTTACGGTAAAAGTGGATTACAAAAGGCAATCAGCTATGCTTTTGGGTGCGTACGATCATAAACTTCGGCCAGTTTTTCAACACTTACATGAGTATACTTCTGAGTGGTTGAGAGGCTCGAGTGACCTAACATTTCCTGAATTCCTCGCATATCAGCACCAGCACCGAGCAAGTGAGTAGCAAAAGTGTGGCGTAACACGTGCGGCGTGACCACTTTTTGTATTCCTGTAACCTTAATATATTTTTGTACCATCCGCTCTACACTGCGCGCGGTAATTCTCCCGCCTCTTCTATTGATAAAAAGCGGAGCTTTTTCGCTGAGGTGAGGATAGTAAAAAATTCGTTTTTCTTTGTAGTCATGTAAAACTAAACAGGCCTTTTCGCCCACAGGAACAATACGTTCTTTTCCGCCTTTACCTTTAATTTTGGCTTCCATGAGGGAGAGATCTAAATCGTCTGCATTTAACGATACCAACTCACTCACGCGCAAACCAGATGAATACATCAGCTCAAGCATCGCCTGGTCGCGAAGGCCTAGAAAGTCTTTTGGGTTGGGGGCTTTAAGCAATGAAAACATTTCATCGACGGTGAGAAATTTTGGTACTTTTTTTGGAATTTTTGGACTCACCACATCTTGAGCTGGATTTACACTCATCCATTTCGACCTTACACAATAGTGAAAAAAAGTACGGAGTGAGGCAAGTTTTCTGGCAACAGAGCTAGCAGATTTGCTGTCAAAAAGAGTGCGAATATATTCACGAACTTCTTTGCTTTCGATGGAAGCAAAAACTTTCAAACAATCATTCTTCACATCAGGATTTTTTGCAAAAAGGAAATCAAGAAATTGCCGAATATCGCCCAGATAATTTTTATGCGTATGCACCGACATGCGCCTCTCGTCACGAAGATACGAAGAAAACGCGTTGTAAACTTCTTCTGCCGTCATATGCTCCCCTTTATAAAGACTGTGCTCCAAACAAGTGGCCCTCACATATTTGAGCTCACCAGACAAAGCAACCGATTTTTTCAAGGTATAGTTTTTGTTTAGATATTCTGAAAAGGTATTTCTATTTACGGCACACAAATCTGATGAGACCAAGCGGAAGAAAAGCAAAAAGGAGGAAAAAAGTTACAACATTGAATCGTTGTGATGCATCATCAGAAACAACAAGTGAACAGGTACCTCCCGATGACTGAGGAATGTAGAACGAATTTAATTTTGATGAAGCTTCATTTGTTTTATCAGCACTACTTCCTTGAGCTGGCTTGCTTATTACACTTCCAATTGAAGCACTGGCAGAACTTGAACTTCCCGAAGATGCTCCACACTGCTTTATTTGGGCATCATACACATCTGGAATGTCATTATTGTTTATGTCGCTCAGTTGTTCATCTTTGTCTGGGCAGCCATCATTATCTGAATCTGCATCAAGATAATTCGGAATAGTATCGCAATCTATGTCAGCTGCAGATTCGGGAGTACAAGCACCTTCAGTAACAAGGGAATCCAATTCAAAATCTGGATATTCATCGTGGTTAAAATCTAACCTGAGTTCCACACCATCTTCAATGCCATCATTATCGGTATCTTCACTGCTTGGATCAGAATCATCATCTTCAATCCAACCATTTCCATTTTTATCTTCTTCCCCATCTCTAATGCCATCGCCGTCGCTGTCGGGATTCAGCGGATCCAAACGTTGTGGAAAAGCATAATTGGTGCCGCCATCACTCAAACCATGGCAGGTGCTAGAAAAATCTCCGGAACTTTTGTAGCCCATCTCAACTCCATCCGAAAGTCCATCACCATCACTATCGCAATCATTCAACTTCGTTCCCGCAATTTCTTCAATACCATCTGGAACGCCGTCGCCATCACTATCGGCTTCCAAACTATTTGATTCTCGTTCATCCAGTTCGTTGTTACGATTTCTATCACCTTCATCACCATCTAAAATGTCATCGCCATCACTATCAGCTTTTAACGGATCTGTTTCACGATTTTTTTCTGTTTCGGGATGCAAAGAAACAGCTCCATTTAAATCCCAGTCTTCCTCTCCATCGGAAAGACCGTCTCTATCTGTATCTGCAAGTGTTGGATCGGTAAGCGTTGTTGGATTTTCGTCATACAAAAAAGCAATATTTTCACTTTGCACAACCGTTTCACCGTCTGCATTCACATTGAATGGAATCACATTACTCATTTCAACATTCATCTTTTGAAGCTGCACAAAACATGCAGGAGAAAGGACGAGCATTTTTTTCACAGGAGCACGGCGAGCAAGAAATTCAACTTCCTCTTTCGTCACACCCAGCTCAAGCCCGTCAGGAAGGCAATCGCCGTCGCTGTCTGGATTATTAGGATCAAGCATTCTTGGATGTTGAAGCCCTCTTCCCTCTTCACTTTGAACATAAGCTTGAACATGGCCAAGCATTTTTACTTCTTCAGCATCCGTTAATCCATCACCATCTGTATCCGGATTGAGGGGATCCGTTTCTCCTTCGCCTACATCAATTTTTCCATTTCCATTTTTATCTTCCTCATCATTGTTCAGCCCATCACCATCCGTATCAATGCTCATCCCCAGTAAAGAAACTTGGCTTAGTTCAGAGGAATGTTGATAGTAAGTACTGCTTACAATGGCACGAAGAGATTCAGGAATTTCATCACTGGAAACAGAAAGAACAAATCTTCCATTCTCAGGTGAAACCGAAACATGACCGAGACTTTTTATCTTTTTTCCAGCATTGGAAGAGGAGAAGACTTCAACCTTTAACTCATCGGCCGAAAGGTGTCTGGATGAAAAAGGTTCAAGCGGATCAGAAGGCAACAGCACATATCCAGAAATCACCAAGGTATTGTCATTACGCTCTGCGCTCCCCACTAAACTTTTCACACCAGGAAATGGAAAATGTGAAATAATGAGATCGTCACTTTTCTGTTGAATATCACCATTAGCTGAGAAGCCTGTCCCTGCTATCTCTACGGTTCGTATGTTTTTTATCGAAGGAGAAATATCAGCGTTGCAAAATAAACTTGGCTTTGCATTTGCCACGTATATTCCAGCTTTTTTATTGTTCGCCACATGATTCAGCACCAACTCACCTTGAATTTTTTCGGCAGAAAATTGAACTCCATCGGCATGAACCAATACTCCACTTCCAGAATACGCTTGTGGATTTTGCTCAAAAAGAACTTGTGTTGCTTCATGCTGTGAAAGATCACCATTTGGCTGAGCTAAGTTTTGTCTACACAGATCTTGCCGAAAGCGAAGTTGTTTACAGCTTTCATCATTTTCATCATCACAGTTCCGCGCAAAAATTTGGGCGCAATATTTTCCTTCAGCTGCAAGCATTGCGCATGCTGCAGAAGTGTGCACGCGTGAAGTCGTACACGTTTCTTCTCTCGTGCCATTATCGTGAATAGTGTTTCCACGAAGACTAATATTCTGTTTTCTTTTTTCCGCTGCACCCGCGCAATCGTACTGTTCGTCACTTTCAATCACGACGCCATTCAGTGCATTTGAAGAGATCTCATTTTGCGAAAGAAGGTGATCATTTCCCTTTACGACTATTCCATTTTTTCCATTTCGCTTTATGCTTGTACGAATCACAAGATGCTCTGCGCCAGAGAGTTCAATGGCATTAGCACGAAAAGATTGAAGACGTATTCCATCCAAAATAATCTTTTCCCCTTGAAGGAGAAAAGCCGACTGCAGTTTTTCATCTCCATCAAAAAGAATATTTTTATCGCCGGTAAAAAGAAGAAGGGGCTCGCCCAGTGTATTCTGAATGGCAGCAAGTTCATGATCTGCGGTTAATTGCATATCGGTTTGAAACGTAATGACATGAAAACGAGTTTCACCAGGATAGTATTTATTATAGCGCTCTCGATAGATGGAGTCAGAAGAAGCACAGTCACCATCCAAGGCCTTCTCCACTTGCTCTTGCAGCCCACCACGTGTAAACACGTTAGCATTTTTCACCACGCACACGGCCGCAAAACTTTTGGCAGAAGTGCAAAAGCACAAAGAGGCCACGAAGAAGATAAAAATGCTTTTCACTGAAAATGCTCTCATCCTAGTAATGTTCGTCACCTTCAGGAAAAAGTTTCGTCCTTTTTTAAGTCTTTTTCCAAGAAAAGGCACTTTTTAAACCGCTGAAATAACTCACTTTTTTTAGGCCAAAAAGGAAGCAACTTTTCGCAAGCTTGGCCGATACTGAAAAGAGAAGGAGCAAACATGCTTTCAGCAGGTGAAATTTCGATATGTGGACAACGTTATGGCGACACAAGTCTTGCCAAAGACTGTGAAGAGTACGTCAAACAATGCCGCAAGTTTGCCAAAGATAAAGCCAAAAGCTTCGTGCTTGTGGTAAAAAATGGGCCTAAGCTTTTTTCAGCTACCGAAACATTGTGCCTTCAGCACGCACTTCTTGCACCAAGCCTGCAAAAAAAGGAAAAGCCTTTCAAAGCTGCTCCAGATGAAAAAACAAAACCAAGCCCTAAAGCTCCGGCTCCTAAAGCTAAAGACGGAAAACCCACGGCAAAGTCTTCGTCTGCAGGAAAGAAAGACGTTTTCACGTTTGATGATCTTGGCTTTACGTTCCCCGCACGTTCGCCACAAGAGTTAACCCTCGTCACAAAGAAAGATGATAAATATTTTATTTCCAAGATTACGGTTGCGATAATGCGCTCCTCTAAAGGGGAAACGAGCTACACCATTTCCTCTGAAAAGGGAGTGAAGATTGGGGAAGGACCCTTCACTCTTTCGAGAAAAAGTGAATCTTCTTTTCGCTTTGTGGTGACGAGCTCTCCAAAAAATCCTTCCGACATCCTTCATGTTGAAATCATCTCTAAGTAAGCTTTTATCTTCTTCTTTCTTCTTTCCTTCTGGCACAAAGCACAAATTCTCACCTTGAAGTCTTTACAAAAGTGAAATAGCGGCTATATCAAGCCTGCTTTTCTTAACTTTTGCGAAGGGTATATACATGAGCACCAAATGTCTTGTGATTGTGGAATCTCCCACAAAAGCCAAAACGATACGAAAATTTCTCCCAAAAAACTATGTCGTCGAAGCCAGCATGGGCCACATTCGCGACCTTCCCCAATCTTCAGCGGCCATTCCCGCAAAATACAAAGATGAGGCTTGGGCAAAACTTGGGGTAAATGTAGAAAATAACTTCGAGCCTTTATATGTAGTGCCCAAAGGAAAATCGAAAATCATTACCGACCTCAAAAAGAAAATGAAAGATGCAGATGAATTGTATCTGGCAACGGACGAAGATCGCGAAGGAGAAAGCATTTCCTGGCATCTCACCGAATTGCTCAAACCAAAAATTCCAACCAAGCGCATGATTTTTCACGAGATTACAAAATCGGCTATTCAAGATGCCCTTTCACACACCCGCGCCTTGGATGAAAAATTGGTTCAAGCACAAGAGACACGCAGAATTTTGGATCGCCTTTATGGCTACACCCTTTCTCCACTTCTCTGGAAAAAAATTGCTTACGGTCTTTCGGCTGGAAGAGTGCAATCGGTAGGTCTTCGTCTTTTGGTTGAACGCGAGCGAGAACGCCGACGTTTCAAGAAAGCCATTTACTCAAGCCTAAAAGCTTTATTGCAAAAAGATAAAAAAGAATTTGAAGCAAGACTTTTAGAGTTTCAAAAAAAGAAACTTGCCATCGGAAAAGATTTCGATGCTCACACAGGCCAACTTAAAAGTGATGGAAATGTTTTTATCCTCACTGAAGAAGAAGCAAAAAAATTAAAGGACGATCTTTTCACAAAAGATTGGATTGTAAAAAGTGTAGAAGAAAAAGACGCCACACAAAAACCTTCTCCACCTTTTATCACTTCTACGCTTCAGCAAGAAGCAAACCGTAAACTGGGATTGTCAGCGCGCGACACCATGCGCGTAGCGCAAAAACTCTACGAGCAAGGTCTCATTACCTATATGAGAACTGATTCTCCTCACCTTTCGGCGCAGGCTATCAACGCTGCCAGGGGGTTCGTAGAAAAACTTTATGGAAAAGAATATCTTTCGGACGAAGTAAGGCAGTTTTCAGCAAAAGCCAAAGGCGCGCAAGAAGCCCACGAAGCTATTCGCCCGGCGGGTGATAGCTTTACGCATCCAGACGAAGCAGGCCTTACAGGAAAAGAACTTGCGCTCTACAACTTAATTTGGATGAGGACTGTTGCCAGTCAAATGGCCGAAGCAAAAAAGCGTTACATGACGGTAAAAATTGAAGTTGGTGACGCCTTGTTTTCAGCATCCGGAACACGCATCACCTTTCCAGGTTTTCTTCGCGCTTATGTAGAAGGAAGTGACAATCCAGACGCAGCGCTTGTGGATAAAGAAGTCATTCTTCCCGAAATGAAAACTGGCGACAAGGTAAACATCAAAACCCTTGAAGTGCTCAATCACGAAACAAAACCAATTGCACGTTACACCGAAGCATCACTGGTGCAACAACTTGAAAAAGATGGCATCGGTCGCCCTTCCACCTATGCAAGTATTATCGGCACCATTTTGGAACGTAACTACGCTCGCAAACAAGCAAACGCTCTCATTCCTACGTTCATTGGTTTTTCTGTTGTTCAAATTCTTGAAGAACATTTTGCACATCTTATTGATTATCATTTTACTTCGCACATGGAAGAAGCTCTGGATGAAATTGCAGAAGGAAAACGTGAACATCTTCCCTATCTCAAAGATTTTTATCTTGGCAGCTCAGGTTTAGAATCGGCTGTTGCAAAAAAAGAAGAAAAAATTGATGCCCAAAAAAGCAAAGAAATCTTTCTGGAAGGGTTAAAGAATGCGCAAGTGTTCGTGGGCAAATATGGCCCTTACCTTGTTTCAAAACAAGGCAAAGACGAAGTGAAAGCAACTATTCCAGAAGATGTCGCTCCAGCAGATCTTACCGATGAAATCCTTCATGAAATTATTGAAACCAGTAAACAAGGTCCGCAGTCGATTGGAAAAGATCCTCAAACTGGCGAAGCTATTTACTGCCTCATTGGGCGCTTTGGCCCTTATGTTCAACTGGGCGAAGTAAGTGATGACAATCCTAAACCGCGACGTGCAAGCATTCCAAAAGAAGTAAAAATTTCTGATGTTACGCAAGAGCAAGCGCTGAAATGGCTAAGCTTGCCCAGAACACTTGGCACACATCCCGAAACAGGTGAAACCATCATGGCCAACAACGGCCGCTTTGGACCATATGTGGTGCATCAGAAAGACTTCAGATCAATTAAAGCGCCAGACGATGTTTACACCATCACCTTAAAACGTGCGCTCGAAATTTTTTCTGAACCAAAGCAATATCGAAGACGCAAAAAAGCTGATGCATAATTCTCAAAACTTTTGTCATTCCCGCATGATTGAAGCGGGAATCTCATCTGACAATTTTGTTATCTGCATTTAAATAATCCGCCGGTGCATTCTTCAATTTCACCTGCGATTATTTTTTCCATCAACACTAAACTGGCCTGATGCAAGGCCAGTTTTTCTTTGACTGCAAAATCTTCCACGGTAAACAAAGACTCTAATTTGTACTTTTGTTTTTTTTCTACTTTCTGCACATCTAACTCACTTTGCCACGACAAAGCTTCGAAGACATCGTCAGCAGATTCAATAAGGACAGCACCTTCCCGAAGCAAAGCATTACTTCCTGCGCACTCTTTTTCGCCAGCCCTTCCAGGAGCAACCATCATTTCTTTGCCTTGCTGAAGTGCAAAGTCTGCAGTGATGAGGCTTCCACTTTTTTGTGCCGCCTCAATCACAATAACACCATCGGCTAAGGCACTCACAATGCGATTTCGCTGCGGGAACTGCCACGGATTGGCATCCATCTCGAGTGGAAATTCTGAAATCACAGCACCTTTGTGCGCGATCTCTTCGGCTAATTTTGCATGAGAATGCGGATACATTTTCTTGAGGCCACTTCCCAAGACAGCAACGGTTGAAGCATCAGCAAACAAAGCTCCCTTGTGCGCCGCAATGTCAATGCCATAAGCAAGTCCACTGATCACACATACACCACGCTCTGAAAGTTCTACAGAAAGCCGATATGTAAAATCCAAAGCCCACTTGCTGGCTCGTCTGCTGCCCACAATAGCCACACACTTCTGAGCTTGAAGAGGGAGTTTATGCTGCATCCACAAAAAAGCAGGAGGATCAAAAATATTTCGAAGCACGTGCGGATACGTTTCATCTGCATATGAAATCAACTTAAAATCTTGTGAAATCGAATCTGCTTTGAATCGCATTTCTCTTTTTTCGATTTCAGATTTTAAAATGTTGAGTTTTTCTGTTTCCATTCGCAGTTCTTGCGCAAGTGTAGCAAGTGGAAGATTCCAGATAAGCTTGGCGTCGCCATAACGCTGAAACAAACGTTTGGTCTGCCTTGGTCTAGAATATAAGAGTGCGTGGAGACAAAGATGAGAGATACAGAAATGCCGGTGCTGATTCATACTACCCCTTTCAGTACCGGCACTAAAAAAGTGAATAAGAAAATGAAAAACTACTTATTTATGTCCAAATGATCCTGAAAAAGAACCCGAAGACGACTCAGAAGACGGCTTGTCCGAACCTAAAGAATCCACGCGCTCCTTCAGCTCTTTGCCCACCTTAAAAAAGGGCAAGCGCTTTGGCTTCACATGAATAGACTCGCCAGTTCGAGGGTTTCTTCCCTTGTACCCGCCGTACTCTTTCACCATGAAACTGCCCAGGCCTCTTATCTCGATTCTCCCTCCACGAGCCATCACTTTGGTCATGGAATCAAAAATAAGGTTTATGGCATCTTCCGCTCTTTTTTTGGTGATTCTGGCCTTTTCAGAAATCAGCAAAACTAACTCAGACTTGGTCATAACGACCTCCTCACGTAATGTTTTGAAATTACTTAAGAATTTTACCACCTGCCCACCGCGACTGTCAACGTGCTTTTCAAAAAGAAATTGGAGAAAGGAAGAATTGCGCCAAACTGCCTTTTAAAGGCATTATAGCGAACGATTCCAGATGACTGTGGATTCATTTTTTATTCACCTTCATAAACAGGTGCTTACAGGAACTTCCTTGATTTCACATGAAGGGAAGAAGAAAAACAGCTCCTAAAACCAGGGCTTTTCCCAGAACTCCCCTCAACCCTTTTTAAGGGCCAAAACGTTTTTTTCTCGTTCGCTCGGAAAGGCCCATGCCTTTTCAAAGACTTCACGTTTTATCTTCACTGAGGCTTGTGGTGGCAAACCAGGATCGTGGAGGGTTACATGCGTTTCGCCAACATCGCACACCAAAACAAAGTGCGCAGAATAACCAGGCTGCTGATACAAAAGTGAAGCATTCACATTACAAATGGAAAGATATCCTTCGCTTTTCAACTGTTTCAAGTCTTCAAGGGCAGGAAGCCTGACTTCAAGTGGATTTGGTGACAACTGAGAAAATTCGCGCGCAAAGGCAAGCTCTTGTAGAATATTGCTTTGCTCAATTTGAATCTTGCCCACCTCTTCCCCACAACGATCAATCACGTAAGCTTCGCCTCTTTGCGCAAAATCTGCAAAATCAAAATCTTCAATCAGCTTTAAATTGTATCCTCTTTTGTGAAGCCAGAGCATTGAAGCCGTTGGCCATGTCCACTTTCCATCTTGCTTTGCTGAAATACGATCGAGCTCCTCATAGGAAAAATGTTGCTCTGGCTCAAAATAAGAAAGCACCATCATCAGCACAGCTTGCCAGCAATGCGTTCCATCACCAGTATTTGGGAAAAAGGGAATTTCTCTCACCATTACGACAACTCCTTCGCTCGTTTGTATGCTGATTGTGTTGCAGCTGTAAGCATGTCTTCAAATTGTGTTTCGTGCAAAGTGTTGAGAGCGGCTTCGGTTGTTCCTCCCTTTGAAGTCACTTGATTGCGTAATGTTTCAATACTTTCTTCTGCCTCTTGCATAAGCGCACTGCTGCCAACGAAAAGTTGTTTTACCATGTCTTCTGCTTTTTCTGCCGCGATGCCCATCTGAGAAAAAGCTTTTGAAAGCACGCGCGCAAACTCAAAAACATAGGCCGGACCTGAACCTGTAATGGCAGTAACTTTATCGATTTCATCATCGGAAGAAAAGGCGTAGGTTTTTGAAATGGGAGAAAAAAGTGCGTGCACTTCTTTTTCTTCGCTTTCACTTAAGCCCAAAGCATAAATACCACACACTCCTTTTCCAATTAAACACGGAGTGTTTGGCATGACGCGAACAAGTTTTTTTGCTGGCAAAGCTGCTGAAAGTGTTTTTGTAGAGACGCCAGCCATGATAGACAGCACAAGACTTTCCGAAGAGAGGTGTTTTTTTAACTGTGTTGCCAGTTCTTTAAATTGCTGAGGTTTACACGCAAGAAGAAAAGCATCACACTCTTTAAGTTCTTCGTATGATTTTACAGCCGTTCCCGAAATGCGATCTGCAAGTTCAAGGGATTTTTTGTGGTCGGGATCATAAGTGAAAACGTGAATTCCATGTTGATGCTTTGAAACACCAAGCGCAATAGCGGTTCCCATATTTCCACATCCTAAAAGTGCAAGCTTCTTCATTCTCTTTTCCTTTCAACACCAAGTTCAAGTGGTGCTCCATATCGCATCGTGTTCACGGCAAATGATCTTGTTTGAACAAATGGCGCAAAGTAAGTTTCGAAATCATAAGATGGAAAATCAAGTTCAGTCAAAACCGTTTTTACATATTTTTCTTCTTCTGAAATCGAATAAATCTCTTTAAGATAGAGGGCAATATCTCTATTGGAACCTTCTAGCATTACAACGGGAAGATGAACATTACATGCTGCAGCCTTTACCTGTACTGGAGAAGCTTTGAAAAGGGCTATCTGTTCAGACGTGAATCCAACTTTGTACAAAACATTTACAATGTAATTCCAACTTTCGTACGAAGCCAACGTTTGAGATAAAAGCGTAACAGGACAAGCTGCTGCAAGTGATGAAAACAAAAAAGGAACAAAACTCATATGTGGTTTTTTATTCACCGCAACATATAAACTTTTTTCCTTCGACATTTTTACGTTATTCACATTGTGCTGGCCAGGAATAGAAAGATTGTTTTCCCCTTCTTCAAAATATTCTAAAAATTGTTTTTCTAACCAAGTTTTCCAAGCCTTTAAAATATAGTGATGATCTTCAGGAAAACTAAACAGAATATTTTTTTCGTATTCAAAAATATTCAATGCTTCCGAAAGCAAAACAATTCGCTTTTTTACGTCTGGGATTGATGAAGAAGCAAAGTGAATTTTTTGTCTTTCAGTTTCGGATTCAGAAAAATAAACATCTTCTGTTTGCTTTGGACCAAGGTATTTTTCTTCGAGGTGAAAAGCTTCTATGTAGGTTTTCCCACCAGCTTTTGGACCCGTTCCAGAAAGCTTAAAGCCACCAAATGGTTCTATAGCAACTCTTGCGCCAGTACATGCGCGGTTCACATAAATATTTCCTGCTTCCAGATGCTGTAAGAAATCATCAATTTCATCTTGGGATTGGCTATAGACTCCTCCCGTTAACGCATATTCCGTTGCATTAAACAGCGCCACCGCTTCAGCGGCGCTACGATAAGAAATAAGATGAATCACTGGACCAAATAATTCTTTTTGTGACCAGCTTTCTTTGGTAAGCGCTCTTTTGTAAGGAATTTCGAATACAACTGGAGCAAGATAAGCAGGCGGAAGTTTTTCTTGTGATCTGTCTATCAAAACTGATCCACCAAACTGTTTGCACTCATTCTTGCATTCAGCAATTTGTGAAAGCAATCGTTCTTTTTCGCGAGCGGAAACAAGCGGATTCATATAGGTAGCATGATCAACCGCGCTTCCCACTTGCATATCCATACAAGCAGCTTTCAAACGCTGGGCAAATTTATCTTTAATGGATTCGTGTACAATCAATCGTGAAGCAGCAGAACATTTTTGGCCAGCATGTCCAAAACAAGAATAAAGGACACCAGAAAGCGCTTCATCTAACTCTGCATTGCTCGTGATGATAATGGCATTTTTCCCACCCATTTCGGTAATGACCTTTACCGGAAGTTCTTCTTGTAACTCTGGATGAAAATACAATCTGCTTGCAGCTTTTCGTGAGATATCCAAGCCAACTTGTTTTGAACCTGTAAACACTATGCCTGAAACCGCTTTGTGTTCTGTCAGCAAATTCCCTATTTCTGAGCCTTTGCCGGGAACATGCGAAAATACTTCTCGAGGAATTCCTGCCTTATAGAGCAAATCTGTAAAAGCTTCGATGACAAGAGGTGTTCTTTCTGCAGATTTCAGCAAAACCACATTTCCACTCACAAGTGCTGCTATCGACATTCCACATGGAATTGCTAACGGAAAATTCCAAGGTGCAATAACAGAAAAAATACCGCGGGCATAAATGGCCTTTGTACCATGTGAAACTCGCATTTCTTCTTGAGCATAAAAGTTGAGAAAATCGATAGCTTCGTCTACATCGGCAACGGCTTCTCGGAATTGCTTTCCAGATTCAAGTGCAATGAGGTACGAAAATTCTCTCCGCGCCAGAAGCAAATGTTCTGCGGCTCTTTTGATGAGGCTTGTTCTCACAATTGACGGCAAACGAGGCCATGCATGAACTTGAAAATTCCTCTCGGCTTTTTCAAGCAAAACATTCACGTCATCTTGAGTTGAAAATTGCACTGAACCTACTCTCAAGTTTTCATGTGACGGAGAAAAGACATCAATCATTTTTCCATTTCTATTTCCGGTTGCGTGGATGTTTCCAAGCTGATGCTGGAGGTAATGTTGAAAACCTGCATCAAAACATTCTCTTTCCTCTTTTTTATAAAATTGAATGGGAGCTATATTTGAAAAAGTATCGCTTATGTGAGTAACAGAGTGATCAAAAGAGAGGGTTCCTTTTTTTCTTTTTTCTTGAATGAGTTGATGAGCAAATTCTTGAGAGACGTTTTTCTCTTTTCGCATTTGAGTCAACACGCCCACTTGTGAAGAATTTTCCATAATTCTTCTTACCAAATATCCCATTCCTTCGATCAATTTTCCAAGGGGAATATAATTCCTCACCGGCCAGCCCAATTCAACCATGGCACACGACAAAGCTTCGAAAGTACCATGAAGACATTGATGCTCAATCACGGGAGATTCAGGAAAACAAAGCTCACGCACCGTTTCGGAAAAACAATGATCAAAAATATTGTGAGAAGCAAGACAGAGTTGAAAGTAATTTGATTCTGTTAAAAGAAGGAAAACAAGTTGTCTGAAACAAATATCAGTTTCTTCTTTGTTTAAAAACTGTGGTGCATCGTAATTGTGCGCGTTGGCTTCAACTGTTTCTGCATCCCAATAAGCACCTTTTACTAAACGAATTGGCATTCGCACTTTTCGTTCTTGGGCAAACTGGAGCAAATCTTGAAAATGAGTGATGCTATCCCGAAGGTATGCTTGCAAGACAATGCCCACTTGATCATATTGCTTCAAGTCTTCGTTGTCGTACAAAGTTTTTTTCAGCATTTCAAACGATAAATCGCGATAATGGTAATGCTCGGCATCGACATTAATGAAAACTTCTTTATCTTTTGCCTTTCGAAGTATGCGCGCTAATCTTGGACCCACTTTTTTGTAAGTGTTGTCTATCGCTGCAAAATTATAATCTGAACACAAAGCCGAAAGCTTGACCGAAACATGGGCTTTGTAAATGCCAGCTGAATTTTTTTCGCCGCGATGTATATGTTTTTCTAAACCTTCAATAATGGAAAGAACATTTTTTTCGTAGCGATCAGCTTCTTCTTCAGACAAAACCAACTCACCCAACTGATCTAGAGTTGCATCTCTCTTAGTCTTTCGCAGGGTAGCGTATGCCTTGTGTGAAGTCTCAATATTTTCACCAGCGATAAAACGCTTGGCCACTTGGCGCACACTAAATCGAATACCTTGTGAAATGAAAAAAGCTGGAAGAAAAAACAGGTTTTTATAAGCAAGTGAAAATATATTTTCTAGGAAACGCGGCAAGGGGATTTCTTTTGCTGATGCTGTTTTCCTAATGGCTGAAGAATCCGCAACAAGACGTCGCAAACTTTCTTTGAGCATTTTTTTAATTTCACGGCCATAGGTATCATGCTCTAAAGAAGGAAGAACGGCTAAAAATTTAAGGAGATGTACGCGAATAAGGCTAAAATCTGCAGAAAGCTTCAAACCGTAATCTGTTAGTTTTTCAAAAATACTTTTTCGATATTTTTTAATCTTGTGAGATAAATCATGTTCAAGTTTTGCTGCCACTTCAAACAAATGGTTTGCAGCATCTTCTTTTAAAAAATCTGGAGCCCCATAAAAAGCTGTGTTTTGCTCTATGATAGTGGGAGCAAGGTGGAGATCGATAGTAAGGAGTTTTTCGAGGTGTTGCGAAAGATCGGTATACAAAGACAGTTGATGATCAGAGAGTGAAACTTGTTTTAAATGTTTGCACAAAAAAGATTCCCACTGAGCACGCCTAGAATAAAAACGAATTTTCTTTTCTTCAGGATGAATGGCCAAGAGAAATGGAATGGTTTCGAGTGTAATTTCTTTTTTGTAATCATGAGAAAATGCGGATGAAACAACTTCTGAAAGTTTAGCTAAATGGTGAACGTTGAGTTCTGTTTTCCCTTCAAACAAAAAAACTTGATAATCTTCGGGAAAAAACAGTGTCCAGATATCGTGTTCAAGCACAACATGATGTTTCAAGATTTTTGGAAGATATAAAAAAGTATGCATAATCATTTTCCCCGGATTAAGTGAGCGCTGGCCATTTGAGAGCAAAAACGCAGCGAAACGTTTACCATTTTTAAGAAAAAGATCATCCTAATTTTTAAAACAAATCCCCCAATTCAAAACAATTGAGGCCAAGCTTCAAAAAGCTCCAGATGCGAGGCGTTCAATTCAAAAACAATGGCCGATGCTCAAAAATGCCAAAACCCGAGGCGCAGATGCATTCGCACCCGGAGCGTACATAAACGTACGTGAGGAGTGCGAATGCATCTGGAACGAAGGAGATTGGCGTTTTTCAGCATCGGCCTGTGAGCCCGACAGGAGTTGAACCTGTGACCTAGCGCTTAGGAGGCGCTCGCTCTATCCACTGAGCTACGGGCCCAAGAGTTGATTCCGAAAAGAATCAACACAAGAACTAACTATAGGAAGCAATAGCGAAGCTAGCGGCATCAAGAATATTTTTTCTGCCGTCTAAGAAAGCAAGTTCTATCACAAATGCGCATTCGTGAATGTGGCCACCAGATTTTTTCACCAATTTGCACGCAGCCTCGGCAGTGCCACCGGTTGCCAGCAAGTCATCGATGATCACCACCCTATCACCTTTGCAAAGAGCATCGGTGTGCATCTCTACTACAGCACTACCGTATTCGAGATCATAAGAAACTTCGATGGTTTCGTAGGGAAGTTTTCCCTTTTTACGAATGGGCACAAACGCAATTCCCAAACTGTGCGCCAACGCAGCGCCAAAAAGAAATCCACGAGATTCAATGCCAACAATGGCCGAAAGTTTTTCACCTTTGTAACGCGACGCAAACACTTCAATGATAGATCGAAATACATTTGGATCACTCAATAATGGAGTAATATCTTTAAAGACAATTCCAGGTTTTGGAAAATCAGGGATATCACGCACATGTTGTTTTACCAGTTGTTCCACGCGTTGCTCCTTTTGGTTTTGTTTCATCTTGTTCTCATCTTCTCATTTTATTTTCTGCTCTTTTGCAAAAAGTGGGGCTCACTTATCCCGCTTGGGCAAGAAAAACAAGGGATTCCTCGCCACAGTTCCCTTTCGCACTTCAAAATGAAGATGTGGGCCAGTAGTACGACCCGTTCTTCCTACATAGGCAATGACTTGGCCTGATTTAATTTTTTGATCTTTTTTCACCACATTATTTTTATTGTGCGCATATGCCGTAAAATAATCATCAGTATGTCGTATTAAAATGAGATTTCCGTATCCTCTCATTTTTCCGGAAAAGGCAACTCTTCCCTCACCTGCTGCTTTTATCGGCGTGCCAATACTGGCTTTGAGGTCAACGCCATCATGTCGTCTGCCTCCACGAAGGCCAAATCCTGAAACCACCACTCCTCCGATGGGCCAGGAAAAACGATTGTGATCGACATGAATTTTTTTTGGTTCTTCAGCAGAAGCAGTACTTCCTCTTGCTTGAGTTGAAGGCTTGTGTCTGGATGATGAAGAAGCGGTGCGCAATTTTTTGTAACCAGCTTTTTTTTCACGCTCTGGAATGGCAATATCCATTCCCACCAGCATGTCATCGGGATTTTGAATGTTATTGTATTCGGCCAAATCTTGCACTTCAACGCGATAAGCTTTTGCTATGCTCCAAATATTTTCACCACGCCTAACCGTGTGAACTTTTCCTTGTTTATTATAAGAGGTGGCACAACTGAGGCTTAAGAAAAGACAGAAAAAACAAAAAAAGTGAAGAAGGCTTTGAAGAGAAAATATTTTTTCAATTCGTTTTTGCGGCATTACCATCCCTCTTCACCAATGAGCTTTACAAAACGACACTTGCTTATTTTTCGCTCAGTATACTCATTTCCATTTTTTTGGATACAAAGAAGTTCTTGTGTTTCTTCTCCTCCAACGGGAATAATAAGACGTCCGCCATCGCAAAGTTGCTCACGCAATTGTTCGGGAACAACGGGCGCACCAGCGGTAACGATAATACCATCAAAAGGTGCTTTTTCTTTCCAACCCAAAGTACCGTCACCAACTCTGAAAAAAATATTTTTGTACTTGAGCTTGTATAAAACTTTTCGCGCTCCCACCGACAAACTTTGAATGCGCTCTATGGTATAGACTTCGCCCGCAAGTTCAGCAAGGACAGCAGTTTGATAGCCAGAGCCAGTTCCAATTTCCAAAATTCTTTTTTGATTATTCAGCTCAAGCAACTCCGTCATGATAGCAACCATGATAGGTTGTGAAATCGTTTGCCGCTCACCAATATGAAGAGAGCGATCAAAGTAAGCTTGTTCTTCCATTCCCGCAGACACAAAAAGATGCCGAGGAACTTTTTCCATCGCGGAAAGAACTTGTTTGTCTTTGATTCCTCCGACAATAAGTTGCTCTTGCACCATTTTTTTTCTGGCTATTTTATAATAATCGTAACCATCTGCATGTCTTTTACTTTTGTTCATCGTTTGACTCTCATAAGGCAAATAAGGCTTCAGCATATTTCCAAAACTCCTCACAATTTCCAGGTTCTCAAACGGCTCAACATATCAAAATCAGTTTGATTAATTTTAAGTGGTGTCACGGCAATTTTTTTCTCCTGAAGAGCGTCACAGTCTGAACCGGGAATACTTTGAAAGCCAAGCTCCCCTCCACCTAGCCAGTAGTAAGGTTTTCCGCGCGGATCACTTTTTTTGATAATGTGATCTCCATATGTTCGTTTGCCTTGCGACGTGATGACGCACTCGAAGTCTTCGTCTGTTTTTCCATTAGGCACATTCACATTCAGCATAATATCGGCAGGAAGAGAATGTTCAAAAATTTGCTCTGCAAGCTTTACAGCAAAGCGCGCCGCAGGTTGAAACTGAAAATGATCGAAGGTAGCGAGCGAAATAGCAAACGAAGGAATACCAAGCAAACCCGCTTCTCTTGCTGCAGCCACAGTTCCTGAGTAGTGAATATCATCACCAATATTTGGACCATGGTTGATGCCAGAAACAACAAGGTCTGGCTTCTGCTTGAGAATTTCCATCACCCCTAACATCACGCAATCAGTTGGAGTTCCTGTTGTGGTATAGACATTATCCGCTCGCTCTACAATGCGAAGCGGACGGTGCAAGGTAAGCGAATGGCTTGAAGCACTTCGCTCGTAATCTGGCGCCACCACCACAACGTTTGCAATATTTTTCAACGCGGCCACAAGGCATTGAAGGCCTTCGGCATGAATTCCATCATCATTTGAAACTAGAATAAGGGGTTTACTCATAACGTTAACTTTCTCAAAAAGAAGGGAGCTTTCTGTAAGATTTACACACACATGTGTCAAGATTTGAAATAGCAAAAACCCCCGCATTTTTGCCGCATTCCAAGAAGTTTTTCACCTAGACTTCTTTTTCAATGAATGCTAACGGGTCGCCCCACTATGAGTGAATCGTACAAAAAAGCTGGTGTAAATATTGATGCGGGAAATGCATTTGTTGAACGCATTAAACCCTTTGTGCAAGCAACAAAGCGCCACGGCGTTCTCACTGAACTTGGTGGCTTTGCAGGTTTTTTTCAACCTGATCTTGCTGACATGAAGGAACCTGTTTTGGTTTCTGGCACGGATGGCGTTGGCACAAAACTGATGCTCGCAAAAGAGCTTGGCGATGTTTCACGCATTGGCATCGACCTTGTTGCCATGTGCATCAATGACATAGCTTGTTCTGGAGCAACTCCCCTTTTCTTTCTCGACTATCTTGCAACAGGCCAACTTGATGTTGAACTGCACGCTCGCGTCGTAGAAGGTATTGCCGAAGGATGCAAGCAAGCAAAGTGTGCGCTCATCGGAGGAGAGACTGCCGAAATGCCAGGATGCTATCAAGGCACAGACTTCGACCTGGCTGGTTTTGCGGTGGGCATTGTGGACAGATCAAAAATAATCGACGGCACCGAAATACGTGTTGGGCAAAAAATCATTGGCGTTGCTTCCAGCGGGTTTCATAGCAACGGTTACTCTCTTGTTCGAAGTATTATCAAAGATCACAATCTCAATCTTTCAGCAGCACTTCCAAACAGCACATCAAGCATTGGCGAAGCTTTGCTGGAACCCACTTTTATTTACAGCTCTCTCATCACTCAACTCTTAAAACAATTTTGCATCACCGGCATTGCGCACATTACTGGCGGCGGATTTTGGGATAACATTCCACGCATTCTACCACCGCGTGTGATGGCAACTATAAACAGCAGCGCTTGGCAACGTCCTCCAGTGGTTTCGTTTCTTCAAGAAACAGCAAAAATTGACGAAAGCGAAATGCTGAGGGTCTTCAACGCTGGCATTGGTTTAGTGCTTATTGTTCCTGAAGAACAAAGTCAGAGCGTTTGCGATTTTATTCAGAGTGCACAACACCACGCTTGGATTATTGGCGACATCAAAGCAAGTGATGCTGATGCCACCATTCAATTTACAAACTTATGAGTTCTTCACCTCTCATTCTCGGCGTTCTTATTTCTGGAAATGGAAGTAATTTACAAGCCATCATCGATGCCTGCCAGGAAAAGCGCATCAATGCTAAACTTGCTGTGGTTGTAAGCGACAACAAAAATGCCTACGGATTACAACGTGCAGAGGAAGCTGGCATTCCGCATTTTGTCGTTAAGAGAACTGCCTTCGCTTCTCAAAAGGAATTTGAAGAAGAAATTGTAAGCTGCTTAAAAAGACATAGCGTACAGCTCGTTTGCCTTGCGGGTTTCATGCGCATCATTGGAAAAAACTTACTCGCCGCATTTCCAAATCATATTCTCAACATTCATCCCTCTCTCTTGCCTGCGTTTCCCGGACTTGATGCTGTAAAGCAAGCCTATGATGCCAAGGCAAAACTTGCCGGCTGCACTGTTCATGTTGTGGATGAACTTATGGATCATGGCCCCATTTTGCTTCAGGCATCTGTGGAAGTTACTGCCAGTGATACCTATGAAAGCCTAAAAGCGAAAATTCTTGAACAAGAACACAAGATCTATCCAAAAGTAATTCAACTCATTGCTGAAAAGAAAATCTCTCTCAGCACATTTTAAAAAAATTTGTGCGGCAGGGATTTACAAAAAGAAAAAAACATTCTAGAGAATTTTGCCAGGGGGAATTATGCATTCATATCGATCAACTCTTTTTGTCTTCGTTTTCTTTCTTTCACTTTTTCTTTCCGCGCCGCAATCTGCAAAAGCAGTGGGCAATTTTTCAATGGGAATTGGACCGGTGGGAAATATTTTTATTGTTGATGCTAAAACACCGCTGGATCCAGGGCCTGGTGGCTATCTCTATTTCGACTATCGCTGGTCACCTCAATTTTCAACCCAGGTGAGCGTGATGGTCTCCACACAAGATGGTGCCGGATCTAGCAACGGTGACAATGGCATTGAATTTTTGGGCATTCCTACATTCGACCTCAAGTTTTTCTTTCTCGCCAACGATTCTCGTTGGGACCCCTACGCCCTCTTGGGTGCCGGTGTTTACGCCATTAGTGAAGGAACAAGAAATAACGGTACGGTTGCAGTGGGCTTAGGTACAAACCTGGGATTTGGGCTTGATTACTACGTTAGCGAGCAACTCTCAGTTGGTGGAGCTGCCATCTTTCGCTCCATTGGCCTCATTGACAGCACCAGCGGCTCCAACAATGGAACAGCACTTTTTCCCTTTAGCATGATGGCAAACGTTGCGTGGCATTGGTAGACTTCAGAGTTCTTTTTTTAAGAGTCCGCTCTTCACCCACCCTGCCAGCATTTGCGTAAGGTGCAAAAGTTCTTCTTGGCTACTTCCAATCAGATCTTCTGCTTCTTCACACAATGTAGAAAACTTTTTCCCTGCTTTCAGAAGCTGTAAGAGCTTCTCTTCCTTTTCTTCAAGGCTTTGATACATCACTTCATATTCATTTCGCCACAAAACTATTGAAGACGTTTCATCTTTCAAGCGTTCAAATGCAAAAACCGTTTCTGGAGAGCCCAGGTAATGCTTACGTATTTCCCACACCGGAAACTGCGCCGTGAGAAATCGCACAGATGGCACAAGCTGCAAATGGAGATTTGGCCATGCTTCTGGAGCACATGCTTCCAAATCTGAAAGTTCAAGTGCAACAGCATCTGCCGCATCAAAGGCCTCAAGCAATTCCCATTCAAAAGCCGCAAGATCTGCCAGAAAAGGATATTGCTCTTGCAGCGAATGTCTTTTTAAAAAAGGGGGAAGATGCTTTCCTGCGTAACGCAGTGAGAAATGACGTGGAACATGAACGTTTAAATATTCACGAATGAGTTCAAGAAAAAGTTCATCACCTAATACTGCATGCACAGTAGCATAGTCTTCCTTTAAGCTATTGTGGATGCGAATAAAATAAGCAGTGGCATAAATTTCTAATCGTCGAACGGCATCAAGTTTTTCAGTTGAACACACAGGCAAATCATGGAGTTGGTAATGTTCAATCGCAGCTTCAATTCCGCCGGAGTAACTCACAAGTTTTTTGATGAGATCTTGCGTCTCTTTAAGCGTTAGCTGACTGCTTGGATTTGAAGGCATGATATCTTTCCTTTGCTCGGGTGAGTTCTAAGAGGAGCTCATCAAAGGGAGGAATGTGATCGTCCCATTCAATAAGGGTTGAAACATCTCCAAAACGTTCGAGCGCTTTATCGTACAACTTCCACACTTCATCTCGAATGTGGTGATCATGCGTATCCAGCAAGTGCGTGCCCATGTCACTATGACCAGCAAGATGAAACTGGCCAACGCGCTTGGGATCGATCGCGTTTAAATAAACATGCGGATCAAATTCGTGATTCACAGCACTTACAAAAATATTGTTGATGTCGAGCAAGATATTGCAATCGGCTTCTTCCGCAATGCAGCTGACAAATTCCCATTCAGTCATCGACGAAGAATGATACTCCATATAACTGGAAACATTTTCGAGTAAAATTTTTCGTTCAAGAAAATCTTGCACCTGTCTAACCCTTGCTATCACATGCTTTGCCGCCTCTTCTGTTTGTGGAATGGGCATCAAATCATGCAAGCTATGTTTTCCAGTGCTGCTCCAACACGTGTGATCAGAAATCCACTTTGGATTACAACGATCTGCAAGTTGCTTGAGTTTTTTAAGGTAGTCAAAATCGAGGGGATCTGTAGAACCAATGGACATCGAAACGCCATGCATCACAATGGGATAATGTTCTGCAATTTGATCTAAAACTGAAAGCGGCCTTCCACCAGGAATCATGAAGTTTTCAGAAATCACTTCAAACCAGTCAACTTCTTTGGGCCACTTTTCTAGAATATCGGGGTAGTGCTTTGTTCGCAACCCTACCCCGAAACTTAGAAACGGACATGCTTTTGAATCAGCAGTCTTCATTATTTTTCAACTTTTCCGCCTTTTTCAACGCACTCTGCTTCAGTTGCAGTTTTGATGAAGCCTTTTCCGCCACAACCATTTTGTCCTGCACAAGCATTGCCTGCAGTTTTGCATGCACTGTGACCTTTGCACGCATTTGCGCCCATACATTTTACCATGTCAGCTTTTTCAGCTTTTGGCGCGCTGTCGGCATTTGCAGCACCAGCAATGAAAAGACCAGCAACCGCAGCAGCTACCATAGCACCTTTTAATGTTCTTTTGTTCATGTGTTCCCCTTGTGATTCAACAAACTGCTTTTTTTCACTATGAGAAAAAACGGTTTGTTCTGAGTTTCTGCAGATTCTAGAAAAAGCAAAATCTCTCGTCAATAAGAAAAATGAGGGAGGAAAAGGAAGGAAGTATTAAAATTCTAACTGCCCTTTCATAAAGGCAATAATTTTTGCATTTCCCAAAAACTGGTCGAAGAGATCGTTCCCAGAGGGAGCTGCTGGAAGTGTGGTTTCCAGTCGTAAGGTAATGTTTCCGCCCGATAATGGCTCAAGCGTTTCAAGCATTAAGTTTGGAATATCAAAATCAACAATCCCTGCTAAGCCAGGTGTTACCTGCTCTGGATCAAGTTCACCAAGCACAACGCGAATGCGGAAAGAAACTCCATCCAAATCTAAACGCGTTCCATCAAAACTTCCCTCGGCGACTATTTTTTTGCTTCCAGTAATAATCATTGTGGCGGTTACGCCTGAAGGAAGATCAGGAATTTCTGTACTGCGCAGATACATAATAACTGGCGGAAATTCATCCATGCTTAAGGTTGCGCCTTCATCAGAAATGGTGATGGGAATTTTTCCCGTGATGATCAGATCTGTAGGTCCACCTGGAAGTAAACTTGGGATATCAAGCGCAAACCCGCCGCTGTAGCATGCGCGCTGGTCACCCGGCGTACATTCGCCAAGCGTTGCACCAATGGCAAGCTCACCATTTGGCCCAGGTGCTGCTTCACCAATCAACTGAACATACACAAGTCCTTCACGCGGAGAATCAAACATAAACTGTAAAAGCCCGCGATGAAGAGCAGAATATTCTTTTACCTGACTTTGCTGATATTCACCTACTTGGTCTTCGGTAACTGGCGTCCAGCGTTCTGTTTCACCAGTAACCCAACCACCAAAACTTGCTTTCGTCGTTTCCAAATTCAGTGGCGAGTAAGTGACTTTTACCTTCAAGACATCGCCGGGAGGAATCACAATATCTTTCTGCTGCGACTCTTGCCCACCCACAAGAACTTGTGTCACTTGAAAATGACCTTCTGCATTTGAATAAGGCTCAAAGCCTGCAAAACGAAGATGCTGCTCTTCATCTTTACTGGGATTGGCAATGGTAATGCTGCGCGTTGACTCCAGCGTAATTTGCGTTTTCGGAAACACTTCATCCTGCCACGCCGTAAACTGATCCGGCGCTTGGCTGCACGCAGCAAGCAAAAGCACAGCACAAGTTGTAATCAATCGTTTCGTCATACGTAAAGTTTTGTTCCCATACCTTCAAAGAGCCACATTGCCTAGTGCCAGCGTGTCAAACCGGAGACGCATAGCAGCATAATGTCTCAACCTCTTATCGGTGGCTCATCAGAAAAGTTGCGTGAATAGTTTGCTCACGCATTTTGGTGTATTTTACTTTAAATATTAAGGGGTTAGAAAACTAGCTCTTCAACGCACTTTAGGCATGATGGGATAATTTTCGGTGAAGCAGGCGTCGCAGTATTCGTCTTTGTTTTTTTCGTCCTCGAACCAATATAAATCATCGCGGGAAAGGTAGGAAAGGCTGTCAGCGTCGATGAACTTTCTGATTTCTTCGATGGAGTGATTTGCTGCGGTGAGTTCTTTTTTATCTGGCGTATCAATGCCGTAATAGCATGGCCCAATTGTAGGTGGCGAGGAAACACGCATGTGCACTTCTTTTGCGCCAGCCTTTCGCAACATTTTTACAATTTTCATTGAGGTTGTTCCACGCACAATGGAATCATCTACAACGATCACACGTTTTCCCTCAAGCACTTCGCGAACGGGATTGAGTTTGAGCTTTACGCCAAAATGTCTAATTTCACTTACGGGTTCAATGAACGTACGCCCTACATAATGGTTGCGAATCAAGCCAAGCTCATACGGAATCCCTGATTCCTCGGCATAACCAATCGCCGCCGGCACACCTGAATCGGGGATGGGAATAACCACATCGGCATCAACCGGAAACTCATTTGCCAACTGCTTTCCAAAGCCTTTACGAATGGGATACACATCGCGGCCAAACAAATGGCTGTCGGGACGAGCGAAATAAATATATTCAAAAATACACTTTTTTGCCCTCTTCTTTGCTTTTTCAAATGGCTTGAACGAATGTATACCCTCTTGATTGAACAACACAATTTCACCAGGTTCGATGTCGCGCACATATTCTGCATCTATCAAATCGAGCGCGCAGGTTTCGGAAACCACAATGTAACCGTCTCCAATTTTTCCAATTGAAAGCGGACGAAAACCGTAAGGGTCACGCGCTGCTACCAAGCCTTCTTTGCACAAAAAAGTAAGGGAATAAGCACCTTCAACTTTTTTGAGTGCTGCTGTAATGCGATCAACAATATTTCCTTTTTTTTCACGTGCAATTAAATGCATCACCACTTCGGTATCCATGGTAGATCTAAAAATAGCACCATCTTCCTCAAGCTGCGTTTTCAAAAACTTCGAGTTGGTAATGTCTCCATTGTGCGCAATGCCATACGATTCACCTCTCGCATTCACCACAAATGGCTGAGCATTGGCTAAGACTGAAGTACCGGTTGTTGAATAGCGAACATGACCAATGCAAGCATCGCCAGCAAGTTTTTCCAAAAGAGGTTGATCAAACAAATCAGCAACAAGCCCCATACCACAATGCTGATGAAAGCTCTTGCCGTCTAATGAGAAAATACCAGCGCTTTCCTGTCCGCGATGTTGTTCTGCATACAAGCAGAGATAGGCAAGCTTGCTTGCTTCTTTATGATTAAATACTCCAACAACACCACACATAAAAACTCCTTAAGCCTTCTTCGCAGAAAACTTATGCATCATTTGAAAATCTTTTTGCAAACGCGTTTCGCCAACGATCATTTAACTCAGCAACATTAATGTTAATCACACCCTCGTTTATGGAGAAACAGGATCCACCTACTTCGCCAATAACACTGCTGTTCACGCCACACTCTTTTGCAATGTTTTGGAGGTTTTCAAGATCTTGCGGCGCAACAGAAACCACAATGCGTGAAGCGGTTTCGCCAAACAAAAGCGCATCCATTCGAATGTTTTCTTGGAGGTTCACTCTGACACCTAACAGACTGCCAGACCTTGTCAAGCATGACTCTGCCAAGCATATGGCCAAGCCACCATCAGAAACATCGTGTGCAGACTTGATCATTTTGCGTTCGATAAGCGTTCGGCATAAAGCCTGAAGTGCTTTCTCATATTCAAAGTTTAAAGATGGTGGAAACCCTGCTACTTTTTGGTGAATCACACTCAGGTATTCACTTGCCCCAAGATCAAGCTCTGTTTTTCCAAGCAAGACAATCATGTCGCCGCTGTCTTTCCACCACGGCGTCATTACTTTTTCGGCATCTTCCAAAAGCCCAACCATGGCCACTGCCGGCGTGGGATAAATACCTTCACCTGAAGTCTCGTTGTAGAAGCTTACGTTTCCACTTACGATGGGAGTTGAAAAAGCTTCGCACGCAGCAGCCATACCGCGAAGCGATTGTGTAAACTGCCACATAATTTCTTTACGCTCAGGATTTCCAAAGTTGAGGCAATCGGTAATGGCAAGTGGCTTTGCCCCCACGCAACTTAAGTTCCGCGCAGATTCAGCAACAGCAAGGGCTGCACCAGTGTAAGGGGCGAGGTAGCAATATCGGCTGTTGCAATCGGCACTCAGCGCAATGGCTTTCTTGGTGTCTTTAATCCGCACCACTGCTGCATCAGCGCCAGGGAGCACAAGCGAATTTGTCATCACCATATGATCATACTGCTGCCAAATCCAAGCCTTGTTGTATAAGTTTGGAGACTCAATCAAGGTAAGAAAAGCTTCTTGATATGATTTTGGTTCTGGAATTTCATCAAGGTTTAATTCTTGCTTTGCAGCAAGATCACTTGGTTTTTCAGCTGGTCTGTCATACAGAGGCGCTTCATCCACCAGCGGCCGGATAGGCATATCCACCACAACTTCGCCGCGATGTTCGATGTGCATTTTTCCGCTGTCGGTCACTTCACCAATCACCGCTACATCAAGATCCCATTTTTCAAAAATATTTTTTACAATATCTTCTTTTCCACGCTGCGCTACAATCAACATGCGTTCCTGCGACTCTGACAACATCATCTCATACGCCGTCATGTTTTCTTCGCGCTGCGGAACGAAGTCTAGGTTAAGCTTCATGCCACTGCCCGCACGGTCTGCCATTTCAAACGAAGAACTCGTGAGCCCCGCTGCACCCATATCTTGAATACCAACGATGGCATCTTCTTTCATCAACTCAAGGCAAGCTTCTAGCAACAGTTTTTCTGTGAAAGGATCGCCCACTTGAACCGTTGGACGTTTTTCTTCGGAGCTTTCGTCAAATTCATCCGAAGCCATGGTGGCACCGTGAATACCATCGCGCCCAGTTTTAGAACCTACATAAATAACAGGATTGCCAACACCAGAACCAAATCCACGGAAAATTTTGTCGCTATCCAAAAGGCCGATGCAAAATGCATTCACCAAAATGTTGCCGTTGTAACACGCATCGAAACTACATTCGCCGCCAACCGTTGGAATACCCATCGTATTTCCATAGCCGCCAATGCCTGATACCACACCATTTACCAAGTATTTGGTTTTGGGATGATCTACACTTCCAAAACGAAGTGAATTCAAAAGCGCAATAGGCCTTGCTCCCATCGTGAAAACATCGCGTAAAATTCCGCCCACTCCCGTTGCTGCGCCTTGATATGGTTCGATGTAGGAGGGGTGGTTGTGACTTTCCATTTTGAAGCAAACAGCTTTGCCATCGCCAATGTCCACCACGCCAGCATTTTCGCCCGGGCCTTGTAAAACCTGTGGGCCTTTTGTGGGAAGTTTTTTCAAGTGAATACGCGAGCTTTTGTACGAGCAGTGCTCAGACCACATCACAGAGCAAATACCAAGCTCGGTAATGCTGGGCTCTCTTTCCAAAAACTTGAGGATTTTTTTATATTCCTCTTGAGAGAGACCATGTTCAGCAATTAATTCTGGAGTTATTTTTGTTGGTGTCGTCATATTTTTATGAGGGTCATGCCAAACATCACATGACAGAACGAATGAGTGATTGGAAAATTTTCAGTCCATCTTCATTGTGTAAAATACTTTCAGAACAACGTTCAGGATGCGGCATCATGCCCATTACATTTCCGGCTTCATTGCTAATACCTGCAACAGCAGACACAGACCCATTAAGGTTATCGGTTTCCGTCAGCTCACCTTCAGAGTTGCAATAGCGGAAAATAATTTGTTTCTTTCTTTCGTATTGCTTTATCACGTTGTCTTGCTCAAAAAAGTTTCCATCCATATGCGCCACTGGAATACGCAACACTTCTGCTGCTGCACATTGCTTGGTAAATGGTGTGTTGTTATTTTCAACTCGAACGTAAAGGTCTTTGCAGATGAACTTGAGATTTTTATTTCGCATCAAAACGCCCGGCAAAAGTCGCGCTTCTTGCAAAATTTGAAAACCGTTGCAGATACCAAACACCAAACCAGCATTGCTAGCAAATGCTTGCACACTCTGCATTACCGGAGACTTTGCTGCCACAGCGCCAGAGCGCAAGTAGTCACCGTAGGAAAAACCACCTGGCACTACAATGAGGTCTGCATCTTTCAAATCTGTTTCTTTGTGCCAGATAAAAAAAGCTTCTTGGCCCAAAACATTTTTAAGCACATGCAAACAATCGTGATCGCAATTGCTTCCAGGAAAAACAAGAATTCCACATTTCATAAAGGTTCACCGGCTCGCATCTTTTATTACGGCTCTAATTCAAAGTGATAGGATTCGATAATGGTATTGCTTAAAAGCTTTTCACACATTTGGGTGACACTCTCTTTTGCTTTTTCTGCATCTTCTTCATTGAGCTTGAGTTCAATAAACTTTCCCACTCTTACTTCTTGCACACCTCTGTGGCCAAGGCCTGTTAGCGCATGTTTTACAGCTTCACCTTGAGGATCGTGAACACTTTTTTTCAAACTGATGTAAATTTTTGCTCGCATATTATTTAAACACCCTTTCAAAGATAGTGTCGACATGTCGAAAATGTTTTTCCAAATCAAAAAGTGCATCCACTTGTTTTGGTGTGAGCAGATCTTTTACTTCTGAACTTGCAGCAAGCAAAGTTCTAAAATCTTTTCCTTCGTTCCACGCTTCTAATGCACAAGACTGCACTACACGATATGCCGTTTCACGTGTCATGCCGTGATCGATCAGTGCCAGCAAAACGCTTTGTGAAGCATATAGGCCGCGAGTGAGCTCTAAGTTTTTCATCATGTTTTCAGGAAACACGTCTAAGTTTTTCATCACCGAATGCATACGCGCCAACATAAAGTCTAAAACAATGCAGGCATCCGGGCCAATAACCCGTTCAACAGACGAATGTGAAATATCGCGTTCGTGCCACAAGGCCACATTTTCCATGGCAGAAAGCGCATAGCCGCGAAGCAATCGCGCAAGACCCGTAACGTTCTCGGTAAGAATGGGGTTGCGTTTATGCGGCATAGCACTTGAACCTTTTTGCCCTTTGCCAAACGCTTCGGCCACTTCAGAAACTTCTGTGCGCTGAAGGTGACGAATTTCAACTGCAATTTTTTCGAGCGATGCACCAATGTTTGCAAGTGTGGTGAAAAAGAAAGCATGGCGATCACGTTGAATCACCTGACTTGAAACGGGCGCCGCTTCCAAGTGCAATTGCTTACACACATGGGCTTCGATGTTTGGAGAAATGTGCGCAAAGGTTCCAACCGCTCCAGAAATTTGCCCAACGGAAATCTGCTTTTGCGCCAAAGCAAAACGTTCTTGATGCCGCTTAAACTCGGCATACCAAATAGCACACTTCAAGCCAAAGGTAGTTGGTTCAGCATGAATACCATGCGACCTGCCAATAGTAGGAGTTTTTTTGTACTGAAAAGCTTTTTCTTTCAAGACATCAAGAAATGCCTGAAGTGAACTTGAAATAAGAGCTGAAGATTTTTGAAGCTGAGCCGCAAACGCAGTATCAACAAGGTCTGACGACGTCATACCCATGTGAATAAAACGAGAATTTGGACCAACTTTTTCGGCAACGGCGGTAAGGAAAGCAATCACATCATGCTTCACTTCGGCCTCGATTTCGGGAATGCGATTTACGTCATACTGTGGAGATTTTTGCTTAATTTCAGCAAGGGCATCGGCGGGAATTTTTCCTTCTTGCGCCCAGGCTTCGCAGGCCGCTACTTCAACCGCGAGCCAAGTATCGTATTTTGCTTTCTCTGACCAAAGTCTCCCCATCTCTTCACGGGTATATCGTTCTATCATAAAGTAACCCTTTTAAAATACTGTACAAAAACGTTGTGGTATATTACAAAATGTCGCTTTCAGGGCCGGGCCTATAACGTATGGGCTGCCCATATGCAAGGTAAACTTAAAGCCTTTTTGGAGCTTTGTACCACCCATGAAAAAAATAACCCCATTCTTTTTGTTCGCTTCTTTTTCCTTCTTTTTTCTGGCCCCCGCCTTCTCTTTTTCGTCACTTGCGCAGGATGACGAAGAAGTGCAGCAAGAAAGCCTCGATCAAGAAAACCAAGAACAAGAACCAACTGACGATGATGAAGCAAGCAACACCGATGAAGAAACCTCTTCAAATGAAGACGATCAGCAAGACGAAGAAGAAACTGACGAAGAAACAGCAGAAGCTAAACCTGAGGCCGATAAAGAAGCCACCGAAGAAAGCGCCAGAAGAAGAAATGTTGTTATCGATAGTGTGGTCACGCTAAATTATGTTTTCGAAAATTCTGCCAATAGCTTCTTGAACAAATATCACATCCACCTGGAAGGCATTGCCACAGGCTCAACAGCCGTCATCAAGGGTGAAGCCACCATCACCTGCGAAGCCGAAGGCTTTTTGGCCAAGTGGCCTGGCGGAGAGTGCAAGCTCACGTGCAGCATTCCCAAAGTTCCGTACGAAATGGCATTTCGTCAAACTGGCGAAGACAAAGGCAGCATAGCCCTTAGATGGAAAACGAATATTTTCGAAACATGGAAATCTGAATGCACCTTTAAAGAAGCCAACTCAAAACCTTTCGTCACCACCGGCTCTCCAGAACTGTGGCTTGCCAAAGCGCTGAAGCAAGCACGGCCGCCACTTGGCGCCATCGCCCTCAAACTTGAAAATGATCAAGAAACCACCAGCACCTTTGTGATCAACAAAACAGAACTCGCCGATCCCCCCATCGGAAATGCCGAACTCGAAGGCACCGGCGTCATCACCATCAAACCGCCAGAAGAATAAGTTCTTAAAATTAATTTTTGAGAAGATGTGCGAAAGGAGTTTGTTGCAGCGCTTCTTTTGTTGTTTCGCCTAAGGTGAAAAATTGGATGTGATGTTCATTCCAAGCTTGGCCTTTTACTACTGCACAAAAATGATTTACTGCTGATGGGCTGGAAAAGTGGATGTAGTCTACATCGTCGCCTTGCAGCAATTTTAAAAAAGCCTCTTTATTAAAATCTTTTGGAAACTCGGTTTGATACGCTTCTACAAAAATAATGTTTCCACCTTTTCGTTTTACGCCATCAATCAAAACATCGCTGCCATCTTTTGCGCGCGGAAAGAGAATTCGTTTTCCTTCAAGGTCAAATTGCTTGAGATGCTGGAGTAAGCCTTCGCTACTTGAAACAGTTCCCATTTCAATATCTTGCACTCCAAGCTTTTCTAAAAACGCTTTTGTTTGAGGCCCAACCGCAAACACTCTACACGAAAGCTCTTCCGCCGATGGAGCACTTGGCCTGGTGAAAAAAGCTTCCACTGCAGTTTGGCTGGTGAAGAGCAAGCAATCGTAATCGTGAAGATGCTTTAACGCACTATCAAGAGAAGCAAAGTGATCACTTGGTGCTTTTGTTTCCACCAAAGGGATATGAATTATTTTTGCACCTTGAGAAGTGTAATGGTGAAGAAGATGCTCCGCCCTTTTTTTTGAGCGTGTAATAAGAATTGTTTTTCCTTGAAGTGATTGCATGTGAGATTAACCTGCAAGTAATTGCTTTCCAATTTTTTCGCCAAGCTGCAAAGCCTCTTGCAGAGGAGCTTTGGCGCTTTTTTTCACGATGCCTTTTTCCGTGCCCAAAAAAGCATGCAGTGTAATGGCTTCGGCATCGCACTCACTAAAAACTCCAAGCGGCGTGTGGCAATCTCCGCTCACTGTTCTCAGCACGGCTCGTTCCGATTCAACCGCAAGCGCTGTGTGCTCATCGTGCAAACAAGTGTGCACAAATGAAATAAGTTCGAGATCATCTTGCCGTGCTTCAAGCGCAAGTGCGCCTTGGCCTACTGCGGGAATCATTTCAAACGGATCGAGATATGCCGTGATTTTTTCTGTAAGATTCAAACGATGTAAACCTGCTGCTGCTAAAACTAAAGCATCAACTTCGCCCGCTTCAAGTTTTTTAAGACGAGTATCCACATTTCCACGCATAGCTACAATCTTGAGATGAGGATAATATTCACGAAGCAAACATTCACGACGTGGACTGGAAGTGCCTACCACAGCTCCTTTTGCAAGCGATGCAAAAGAATGTGCGTGTGTGCAGACCAAAACATCTCGCACATCTTCGCGCTGCGGAATAGCAATAATTTGAAGCCCATCTGGAAAACCTGCTGGCACATCTTTCATACTATGAACAGCCAAATCAATTTCTCCCGCAAGCATAGCTTCTTCAATTTCTTTTACAAAAAGACCTTTGCCACCAATGTCTGCAAGTTTTGTCTCAAGCTTTACATCACCCGTTGTTACAATTTCTTTCAAGCGAACATGTGCACCAGCAGCTCTAAGCAAACCTGCAACCCAGTTACTTTGAGAAAGAGCAAGTTTTGATTTTCTTGTGCCCAAAACAATGTTCATCGTTTCCTCAAACTCTTATTTGATTTCTTCAACAACACCTTGCAACAACTTCACAACTTTTGGTGAAGCACTGTTCATGGCGCTCAACACTTCTTCGTGCGTCATCACACCGTCGTGTCTATCGGCAGCAGGATTTGCAACCACATTCAACACCAAAACCTTCATGCCTAAATAATTTGCAGCAATCACTTCAGGCACAGTTGACATGCCAATGGTATCAGCACCCATAATGCGGTAGGCCTTTATTTCAGCTTTCGTTTCATAGTTAGGTCCACTCACCGCGATGAACACACCTTCTTTAAGGGGAACGCCTTGTTTTTCTGCAACCGCAGCAGTTACTGCCCGCAAAGCAACATCATACGCTTGCGTCATGTTGGGAAATTGATTCTCTTCATGCTGCACCGAAATACCAACAAGTGGATTTACCCCCATCATATTAATATGATCGGTGGTCACCACAATATCACCGGGACAAAGATCGTAACGAATACCACCAACGGCATTAGTGCTGATCATCGTTTTGCAACCAAGAGCGGAAAAAACAAAGTAGGGAAACACTACTTCTTGCGGAGCGTATCCTGAATACACATGCTGCCGGCCTTGCCGAACCAGCACAGGAACACCTTTCCATTTTCCAAGAATAATTTTTCCACTGTGTCCTTTTGCACGTGAAACAGGAAAGTGAGGTATATCAACACTTTCCACTACTTGCTTCTCATCTAGCTGCTCTGCAAAGGCATCAAGACCCGCCGACAAAACCACCAACAGTTTTGGCTTCAACGTAAAGTGCTTTTCGCACCACGCTGCCGACTCTTTTACATGCTGAAAATAATCTTTATAAAATCCCGCCACAATTCCCCTCCAACCTTTTAAAACTCCCTTTAATTTTGGCTACCTTTGCTGAAAAAAAATGGAAAACGCAAGACATTTGAAACTACTTGCTTCCAGCACAAAAAAGCACTAGGGACGGTGGGCATGAAAATGACCCACGTTGACCAAGTTGGAGTAGAGGCACGCGCGGAACGCCTCTCCACCCGCAGTATCAAAAAAACTGCAAAACAAGAAGGCCTCCGTCTTGCGCTCAGCATGATTGACCTCACCACACTAGAAGGCAAAGACAGCGCTGGAAAAGTACGGGCTCTTTGCCACAAGGCCATTCATCCACACGAAGGTGTTGCAGGTCTTCCGCATGTTGCCGCTGTGTGTGTGTATCCAAACATGATTCCCGTCGCAAAACGTTGCGTAGCTGGATCTGGCGTTCACATTGCTTCTGTTGCAACGGGGTTTCCTTCTGGACTTTTTCCTCTTCCCCTTAAACTTCAAGATGTACGCAGCGCGGTTGAAATGGGAGCTGATGAAATTGACATGGTGATTGATCGCGGCGCTTTTCTTTCTGGCCAGTACAAAAAAGTTGCTGACGAAATTGGAAAAGTAAAAGAAGCTTGTGGCGATGCACACCTGAAAGTTATTTTAGAAACCGGCGAACTTGAAACGTATGACAATGTAAGAACCGCAAGCTTCATCGCCATGGAAAATGGTGCAGACTTCATCAAAACTTCCACCGGTAAAGTTGGCGTCAATGCTACACTTCCCGTCACCTTGGTCATGCTAGAAGCTATTCGCGACTACTGGTACGAAACCGGAAAAATGATCGGCATGAAACCAGCCGGTGGTATTCGCACTGCAAAAGATGCGCTAAAATATTTAGTCATGATTAAAGAAACTTTAGGCGATGTATGGCTCACTCCAGACTATTTCCGTTTTGGAGCATCAACGCTTGCCAATGATCTTCTGATGCAAATTGTAAAAGAAGTTACAGGCCAGTATCAATCTTTAGATTACTTTAGTGTTGCGTAAGCATTTTCTCTCAGACGAACAAAAACAACAAAGGTGCTGCAATGAAAAAACAATCCTCAGCAAGAGATCAACACACCACACTCGAAGTCGTTGAACCACGCAAACTTTTTTTTGGTGACAAGTGGGATTATGCACCTGCACCTGAATCTACCGATTCGGTTAAGATAAAAAAAGAATACCAACTTTTCATTAATGGAAAATTTGTAAACGCAAAATCAGGAAAAACATTCAAGAGCATTAATCCCGCCACAGAAAAACTTTTGGCCACTGTAGCTAAAGCTGAAAAAGCTGATGTTGATTTCGCAGTGAAGTCTGCAAAAAAAGCCTACGACAGCGTGTGGTCAAAAATGAAAGGCAGTGAACGCGCAAAATATATTTTCCGTATCACGCGCATCATTCAAGAACGCTCACGTGAGCTTGCTGTTTTGGAAACTTTGGACGGCGGAAAACCTATTCGCGAATCTCGCGACATCGACATTCCTTTAGCTGCTGCACATTTCTTTTATTATGCCGGTTGGGCTGACAAACTTGATTATGCTTTTCCGGGAAGAAAAACGCATTCGCTTGGAGTGGTTGGACAAATTATTCCGTGGAACTTTCCACTTCTTATGGCTGCCTGGAAAATAGCTCCAGCTCTAGCTTGCGGGAACACGGTAGTTTTAAAGCCTGCTGAAACAACTCCCCTTACAGCACTTCACTTGGCCGAAATCATTCAAGAAGCAGATCTTCCTGCGGGAGTAGTAAATATTCTTCCGGGTTACGGTGATGCCGGCGCTTGTCTTGTAGAACACAACGATATTTCAAAAATTGCATTCACGGGTTCAACTTCAGTGGGTAAAGCCATCCAACGCTCTATTGCTGGCACAAAGAAAAGACTCACCTTGGAGCTTGGTGGAAAAGCAGCCAACATTATTTTTGAAGACGCGCCAATCGATCAAGCTATTGAAGGCATCATCAACGGCATTTACTTCAACCAAGGCCACGTCTGCTGCGCTGGTTCGCGGCTGTTTGTGCAAGAAGGTATTTACGAAACCGTAAAGCGAAAACTTTGGGACAGAATGCAAACACTTCGCGTGGGTGATCCTCTGGATAAAAACACCGACGTGGGCGCCATCAACTCACACATGCAACTTGAAAAAATTAAAGAACTGGTTGCAAGTGGAAAAGCTGAAGGCGCAAAACTTCAGCAAATAAACTGCACGCTTCCTGAAAAAGGGTTTTGGTATCCGCCCAGTTTCTTCACGGATGTGTCACCTGCTCATCGCGTGGCGCAGGAAGAAATTTTTGGCCCAGTGCTTTCTATTTTAACATTTAGAACTCCCGAGGAAGTCATCGAACGGGCAAATGCCACCCCATACGGTTTATCGGCCGGCATCTGGACTGACAAAGGCTCAAAAGTTTTCCATATTGCAAACCAAATGCGCGCTGGCGTTGTGTGGGCAAATACCTACAACCAATTTGACCCTACCTCACCTTTTGGCGGTTACAAAGAAAGTGGTTTTGGACGCGAAGGTGGTTTGCATGGATTGCTTCCCTACTTGGAGCTTACATAACTTTTTTGCTGAAAAAAAATGGAGTAACTATGAGCAGAATTCCCGTGAACAAAACGTATAAACTTTACATTGGAGGAAAATTTCCTCGCACCGAAAGTGCGCGCTCTTTAAAAGTATGCGCCGCCGATGGAAGCTTTTTAGCCAATGCATGTCACGGTTCCAAAAAAGATATTCGTGACGCTGTAGTAGCTGCTAGAAAGGCGTTTCCTGACTGGTCTAAAAAATCTGCTTATAATCGCGGCCAAATTTTGTACCGCATTGCCGAAATTCTTGAGAGTCGAAAAGAAACTTTTTTGCATGAACTCATGGCACAAACTGGCGCCACAAAAGCTGCAGCCAATCAAGAAATTTCAAAGTCAATTGATCGCCTCATTTGGTATGCAGGTTGGTCTGATAAATTCATGCAGATTTTTTCTTCCATCAATCCCGTTGCCGGAAATTACTGGAACTTCACTTATCCCGATGCCACAGGTGTAGTGGGAATTGTTGCGCCAAACGAAGCTCCTTTACTTGCTTTGGTTTCAAAAATTGCACCTTGCATTGTAAGCGGAAATACTTGCGTTGTTATCGCTTCAGAAAAGTTTCCCCTTTCATCCATCAGCCTTGCGGAAGTGCTTGTAGCATCTGATGTTCCTGGCGGCGTTGTCAATATCATCACCGGAATCACAAGTGAACTTGCACCACATCTTGCTTCGCATATGGATGTAAATGCAGTTGATTACTCTGGCCAAGATGAAAAACTGATTGCCTCACTTCAAAATCTTGGAGCTGAAAATGTAAAACGCGTGCACATTAAACGTACACCATGCAAACAAGAATGGCTTGATGATCAAAAAGCACAAAGCCCCTACTTCATTCAAGACTTGGTAGAATACAAAACTGCATGGCATCCAGTTGGGGTTTAAGTTTGTGGAGGTATTGTTTCTCACCTGCCAATACTCTAACTCCCCCTGACCCCCTCTTAACCTAAGAGGGGAAAAACCATTGAACCATTGTGCTATCGCACTATACAGGAGGAAAAATGAACAATATCATTGAATCTCTTCTCGCTGAAAAGCGCACCTTTCCTCCTTCCCAACACGTAAAAGATAAAACGTGGATCAACTCTCTTCAGGCATACGAAACGCAATATCAACAATCCATTCAAAATCCCGAAAACTTTTGGGCAGACATTGCCAAAAATTTTTCTTGGTTTCAAACCTGGAACAAAGTCTGTGAATACGATTACGGCAATCACATTGACATCAAATGGTTTGTGGATGGAAAAACAAACATCACTGTAAACTGTTTAGACCGTCACGTTGAAGCTGGCGCAGGAGATCGCATTGCTTTTTATTGGGAAGGCAATCATCCCGGCGAAGAAAAAACCATAAGCTACAAAAAACTTTTGAGTGAAACGTGCAAGATGGCAAACGCCCTCAAAAAAATGGGCGTGAAAAAAGGTGACATTGTTACCATTTATATGCCGATGATCATTGAACTTCCGGTCGCCCTTCTGGCTTGCGCACGTATTGGCGCCGTCCATTCCGTGGTCTTTGGCGGATTTTCTGCCGACTCCATTGCAGATAGAATGCTTGATGCAAAATCACAGTATCTCCTTACGGCAGATGGCGTGATGCGAGGAACAAAACAAATCGACTTGAAAAGTGTTGCAGATGAAGCGCTCGAAAAACTTGCTGCACAAGGCTGCACCGCACAACACCTGTTGGTGGTAAAGCGACTTGGAAATGAAATAAACTGGAACAAAGATAGCGACATCTGGTGGCACGAAATAAAAACTGAATGCGAAGAACACTGCGCTCCAGAAATTATGGATGCTGAAGATCCCCTTTTTATTTTGTACACTTCAGGATCGACGGGAAAACCAAAAGGCGTGCTGCATTCCACAGCAGGCTACATGGTTTACGCCGCTACCACACACAAGTACGTATTCGATTATCACCCTGATGATATTTATTTCTGCACAGCTGATATTGGCTGGATCACCGGCCACAGCTACATCGTCTACGGACCACTGTGTAACCAAGCGAGCTCGGTCATCTTTGAAGGCATTCCCACCTTTCCAGACAGCGGCCGTTTTTGGCAAATGGTAGAAAAATATAAAGTGAATAGTTTTTATACTGCACCAACGGCATTGCGCTCGCTTATGCGCGATGGTGCTGAACTTCCGAAGCAATACAATCTTTCCAATCTTCGAGTTTTGGGCACCGTGGGCGAACCCATCAACCCGGAAGCATGGATGTGGTACTACAATGCAGTGGGCAACAAGCACTGCGCAATTGTAGACACATGGTGGCAAACCGAAACGGGTGGTGTGCTCATCACAAGCCTTCCCGGCGCAATCACCGCAAAACCAGGCTCGGCGAGCTTACCCTTCTTTGGAATTGAACCTGTGATTTTGCGTGAAGATGGAAGTGAAGCTCACGTCAACGAAGGTGGTTATCTCTGCCTCAAAAAACCTTGGCCTGGCCAAATGCGCACGGTGTATGGCGAGCACAGCAGATTTAAAGAGACTTATTTCTCACGTTTTCCAGGTTATTACTTTACTGGTGATGGCGCCAGAAAAGATGAAGACGGATATTTTTGGCTTATGGGCAGAGTTGATGATGTCATCAACGTTTCCGGCCATCGTATGGGAACAGCCGAAGTAGAAAGCGCACTCGTTTCGCATCCGCTTGTTACCGAAGCCGCCGTGGTTGGATTTCCACACGCGATTAAAGGCGAAGGCATTTATGCTTACGTCACCTTGCGCAGCGGCACCAAAGTTTCAAAAGACTTACAAAAAGAATTGGTAGCGCACGTGAGAAAAGAAATAGGCCCCATCGCAAGCCCAGACGCCATCCACTTTACCGACGCTCTGCCAAAAACCAGATCCGGAAAAATCATGCGCCGCATTTTGCGTAAAATCGCAGCCGGCGATACAGAAAACTTAGGGGACATCACAACCCTTGCCGACCCCAATGTGGTCAATCAGCTGGTTGAATCGAGGCCTACTTAATTTCACCCTCACCTTCCTCCACTAAGGCGTTGGCGGACAAGCAGGGAGAGGAAAAAAGAACATTTAAAACCTTAAATATCAACAACTTACAAAAATATCGTCTTTTTTTTCATTCCCACGCAACTTCTTACTGCCTTTCGCTCGATAATGGTAGTGAAAGCAACTGAGTTTGACCCCCCTTTTGGGCCCATAGAGCAATAGTGCACTACGGGCCTTTGTTTTTTTGGGGCCTGTTTTTGCTGCTTTCCGGGGATTCCTCCGCAAATCCTTGGCCTTAAAGGATATGAGCTATTGACCAAAGGGGACAGCTCTTTTATCATAGGAACTTCAATGATTTAAATGCTGAGGAGCTTGAACATCATGTCTCAAGAACTAGAATCTACTTTTGCCGATCTTCCCGAATTTTCCGTAAATGAGGAGCTTTTGGCCAAAGCGAGTGAATTAAAGCAAAGCTGGTACTCCTTAAAAGAGCGCCTCGAGAAAATTAAGACCAGCAAAGACAGCCTAAGCCCCATTGTGTACGAGCGCGTCCTTGCCGATTATGAGCATCGATACGGCGAAGCTCGCGACAGGCTTTTAATCGTCAAATCTGATGTTGACCAAGAGCTTTCTACCCTTTCAGCCACGCACGATAAACTCCAAGAGCAAATGGTAGAGCTCCAAAATAACTTGGAAGAATTGGAATTTCGACATTCACTTGGCGAATTTCAAGAACAGCAATTTGAAAAAGAATCTGGCCTCGTAAGAAAAAAAATCTCTACCCTTGGCACCATGATTAAGGGCATCAAAGACAATATCAATCAGTACGAGGAAATTTTTTCGAGCGAAAGTGAACTCATGCTCGAGGATGAAGAAAGCGATATTACCGGCATCGATCTTCTTGCCGATCAAGATGAACCTGCAAAGAAAATTGCTGAAAACAGAGTTGATAGCATCGAACCCAAAACAGACGCTTCGGGCTATGTGCTTGAAGAAGATGCTCCCAATTATTTCGCCGACACTTCAAGTACGCAAACAGGAAATGCAAGTGGTGAAACACTTGTAGAAGACCACAGTGCAAAGGCAACCAAAATCACCAATGTACGTCCAGCAAAATTAGTCCATGTAAATGGAAGCAACGCTGGCGAGGCTATCACGCTCTTGCAAAAAACCTCTCTTGGAAGAGCCGAGTCAAACACCATTCCTTTGAACGATCCTAAGTCAAGCCGTCAACATGCTCAAATTCTAAAAAAAGGCGCCGAATTTATTTTGGTAGACTTGAACAGTTCAAACGGAACTTACGTCAATGGACAACGAATTGATGAGTATGTTTTAAGTGATGGCGACGAAGTCAAAATCGGCGATTCTCTTATGCAGTTTGAGCAGTAGCAAAAACTAATGCGCATCATCCCAATTTATTCCACACTTTGCTTCTACAAGCAGCGGCACATCTAGCTTTACGGCCTGCTCCATTTTTTCTTTTACAAACCTCATCACATTTTGTGCATCAGCTTCGGGAGCTTCGAAAATGAGTTCGTCATGAACTTGTAAAATCATTTTGGCATCTTTGCAGATTGAAGAAAGTTTTTCTTCAATCTCAACCATACCTTTTTTAATAATGTCCGCAGCAGTTCCTTGAAACACACTGTTAAAAGCCATGCGTTCTGAAGCTTGTTTCACCATTTGATTGGGAGATGCAATATCTGGAAAATACCTTCGTCGTCCAAAGAGTGTTGTAGTGTAGCCTTCTTTTTTCACACCATCTAAAACCTTTTCACGATATTCCAACACTTTTGGAAATTGCTTGAAGTAGAGATCGATAAAAGTTTTTGCTTTCGCGGGTTCAATCGCAAGCTGCTTTGAAAGGCTAAATGCTGACTGACCATAAATAACTCCAAAGTTTACCGTTTTTCCTACCGACCTTTGTTCTGAAGTGACTTCGTGGACATTGCAGTCAAAAAGCTTTGAAGCTGTAAGTGCATGAATATCTTCATTGGCAGCAAATGCAGTAAGTAAAGCATTATCCTGGCTAAGCTGTGCTAAAATGCGAAGCTCAATTTGAGAGTAGTCGCAATCAATCAGCACATAGCCTTCTGGCGCTACAAACGCCTTTCGAATTTTTCTTCCCTCTTCACTGCGGATGGGAATATTTTGCAGATTTGGATCGGAAGAAGAAAGCCGCCCAGTTGCAGCAACAGTTTGGTTAAACGAAGTATGCACGCGCTTTGTTTTTTGATTGAGCAATTTTGGTAACGCATCCACATAAGTGGATTTGAGTTTTGAAAATGAACGATATTCCAAAACATGTCGTGGAAGTTCATGCTGTAAGGCAAGGTCTTCTAAAATATCTTGCTTGGTAGAATAACCTGTTTTTGTTTTTTTCCCGCCAGACAATTGCAGTTTTCCAAACAATATTTCACCCAACTGTTTTGGACTGTTAATGTTAAACTCATCACCCGCTAAAGCATAAATATTTTTTTCCAAATGCGTTAAACGTTTTTCAAAGTCGTGTGAGAGTTTTTGAAGAAATTCCACATCAATTTTAAATCCTTGCAATTCCATGTGCATCAAGACTTTAAGCAAGGGCATTTCTAAAGTGTAGAAAAGGTCTTCGGCGTTATCAGTTTTGAGATTTTGTGAAAAAAGCTCATAGAGCCTAAGGGTAAGATCGGCATCTTCCGCTGCATACTCAAGCGCTTTTTGCAAAGGCACATCATCGAAGGTGATTTGTTTTTTTCCTTTTCCGCACACTTCTTCAAAGCTGATCATGGTATGGCTGAAATACTTATGCGCAAGTTCATCAAGCCCGTGACGCTCACTTGGGTTCAAAACATACGAAGCCACCATAGTGTCAAAAAGTTTGTTTTCACATTTCATTCCATGCAGCAAAAGAATTTTAAGATCGTATTTAATATTTTGCCCTACAAGCGTTTTTTCTTTTGAAAGCAAGAGGGGCTGCAATGCTTTTATCACATCATCAAGCCTCAGCTGTTCTTCGCCAAGCTGGAGATTGTGGCCAACGGGAACATAAACTGCGCTTTCAGATGCTGTGGCCAAAGCGAATCCTACAATTTTGGCTTCGAATGGATTGAGCGAAGTTGTTTCCAAATCGAGGCAAAGAACCTTGGATTCTTTTGCTTGCTCAAGAAAAGCTTCAAACTTTTTTTGAGTGTTGAGTAATTGATACTTTGTATTTGAAAAAACAGTTTTAGGCGCCATTTGATCTGCAAGACGTTTGAAGCCAAGCGCGTGAAAAAGTGGACCCATTTTTTTTACGTCACCCTCTTTGCATTCAAAAATATCTAAAGTTTTTTCTTTGAGAGGAACATCTTTTTCCACCAACACCAATTTCTGGGAAAGAAGCGCCAAATCTATGTTTGCTCTGATCTTCTCTCCAAGTGCGCCTTTTATTTTTTCTGCATTTTCTAAAACATTTTCAAAAGAACCATATTCAACAATAAGTTTTGTGGCTGTTTTGGGACCAACACCTGGAATGCCAGGAATATTATCTGAAGTATCTCCAGAAAGTGCCAAAACATCTTGAACGCGTTCTGGTGGAACACCAAACTTTTCAATCACTTCATTTTTCTTGATACATTTTTTTTTCATGGTGTCCAAAATACAGACGTTTCCATTTACAAGCTGCATCAAGTCTTTGTCTGATGACACAATCATGATGTCCAAATCGGCTGAAGCAAATTTCTGAGCAACAGTTGCGATAATATCATCTGCCTCGTAACCCGGATATTCAAGAATGGAAATATTAAGCGCATCGATAATTTTTTTTACGTACGGAAATTGTGGGACTAAATCCTCGGGCGGTTCTTTTCGATTTGCTTTATATTCCGAATAAAGCTCATTTCGAAATGTTGGTTCTTTTGTATCCAGCGCAACTGCAATGTAGTTGGGTTTTTCCTGTTTAATGAGACTGAGCAGCATTTGCGTAAAACCATACAACGCATTGGTGGGCATACCTTCATCATTCGATAGTGGTGGAATAGCGTAGAAGGCACGAAAAAGGTAGTTGGCACCGTCAACGACAATAAACTTTTTTTTCATGATGATCTCAAGAGGTAAGATTAAAAATAAGGAGCATAATACGTGATAATAATATCAGCTCCTGCACGTTTTAACGACATAAGCGATTCAAGCATTGCGGCACGTTCATCGATCCATTTTTTTTCTGCTGCAGCTTTCACCATCGCATACTCACCACTCACATGATACGCCGCAATAGGCAGATCAAAAGTTTTTCGAGCTTTCGCAATAATGTCTAGATAAGGCAAACCTGGTTTCACCATGAGAATATCTGCACCCTCTTGCACATCAAGCTGCATCTCTCTTAGCGCCTCACGGCTATTGGCTGGATTCATTTGGTATGTTTTTCTATCACCACAACTTGGAGTTGAATGAGCTGCATCACGAAATGGTCCATAAAAACTTGAAGCATATTTTGCGGCATAACTCATCACAAGCGTATCCACAAAACCATTTGCATCGAGTTTATTTCTAATGGCCGCAATTCTTCCATCCATCATATCAGAAGGTGAAACTCCTGTTGCGCCAGCCTCTGCATGAGAAAGCGCCATGGATGCCAAGAGTTCTAAAGATTCATCGTTCAATACTTGGCCGTCTTCGGAAAGCACTCCGCAATGACCATGACTGGTGTAAGCACAAAGACACACATCGGTAAAAAGAGTAAGGTGTGGTAAATGTTTTTTGAGTAACATAAGCGCCTGCTGCACAGGACCTTCCTCACTTAAGGCAAACGTACCCAATTCATCTTTTTTTTCTTGAAGTGGAACGCCAAAAAGGAGCAAGGTTTTCACACCACGATCAGCAACTTTTTTGGCTTCTTCCAAAAGCATGTCTGGCGAAAAATGAAAAACACCTGGAAGCGATGGAATTTCTTCGCGACGTTTTGAACCAGAGACGACAAATACGGGCCACACCAGTTGTCTGCGTTCAAGCGAAGTTTCGGCTACAAGTTCGCGAAGGGTTTCTGTTTGTCTTAATCTTCTCATTCTTGTTTCTGGAAACATATTTACTCCTTAAACATTTTTCGTACTTCACCCACGAGTGACAATGAGCCTGCTATCACCAAAACTTCATCTTTTTTAAGGTTGGCTGCAATGCCCTTTAGAGCTTCATTTGCGGGTTTCCCCTCGTATGAAAGCACCTTTGTATGGAACAATCTGGCAAGAGAAGCAAGATCTTTTGGTGAGCTGGCCCTTTCGGCCACTAGCTCTAAACAGTGGAGTTCTCGCACACAGGGAGCAATATGTCGAAGCATTCCTTTGGCATCTTTGTCAGCAAAAATAGAAGTGGCAAGCACCACGCGCTGGGGCGAAAAGTGAGTTTTAAGATATTGCGAAAGCACTTTTGCACCAGCTTCATTATGAGCGCCATCGATGATGACACAAGGATTCTTTTGCACAATTTCCAAACGTCCACTCCAAGTAGTGTTGAGCAACGCTTCTTCTTTATGATCTATGGTGTAAGCAAGATCTGAAAGAATTTCTGCAGCTTCTAAAGCACATGCTGCATTTTGTTTTTGGTGTTCGCCCAGCAAACCAAGTGGACTTTTCACTTTATCGGGAGATGCAATGAATAACGGCGAACCCATATCATCACAAGATCTGCGGATGACACGCATCACTTTTTCATCTTGAAGTGCAGTCACCGTAGGAACAGCACGTTTAATAATTCCACATTTTTCTTTGGCTATTTCTTCCAAAGTTTTTCCCAAGTGATGCATATGATCAAATGAAATGGGTGTAATAATTGCGACCAAAGGTTCAATCACATTGGTGGCATCAAGCCTTCCCCCTAAACCTGTTTCGTAAACAGCAAGATTAACCTTTTTTTCTTTGAAGTGAATGAAAGACATTAAGGTCATAAACTCAAAATAACTTAAGTACATTTCATCGGAAAGTTTTGATTGAATGAATTGTGTAAGGCGAGCAAAATCTGACGATGAAATACATTCTCTGTTTATTTGAATACGTTCTTCAGGCGAAACTAAATGTGGTGAAGTATAAAGCCCAACTTTATATTTATTCTTCATCAAAAGTGAGGTGAGAAAAGCCGCTGTTGAACCCTTTCCATTCGTCCCACAAATATGAACGGTAGAAAAACTGCGTTGAGGATTTTCGCACAAACTACATATTTCTCGAAGTGGTTCCAGCTCCATGCGAAATTCTTTTGGCCGTAAACGATCAAGATAGTGCAGAGCTTCGGAGTAATTCATTGTGTTGTTCCTATTTCACCTTCAACACAAGTGCTGTGATATCATCTTTGGGAGAATTGGGTTCTATGAATTCGCTTACAGTTTCAGTGAGGACATCTACAATTTGAGCCGAAGTTCCACCAATAGCATCTCGCACACAAGCCATGAGACGATCGGCGCCAAAACGCTCTCCATCTACATTTGCTGCCTCTGTAATTCCATCGGTATACAACACGATGACATCACCTTTTGAAACGACAAGTTTTTTCTCGTGAAATTGAAATTTAGAATCGATGCCTAACAATGAATCTTCGGTACTAAGCCACTCGAAGCGTCTCTCTTTTCCGCGCCACATAAGAGGTGGCGGATGACCAGCATTTGTAAATTGAATGAGCTGACGCGATTCTAAATACTGCAAATACACCATGGAAATAAATTGTTCTGATTGATAAAGATCTTCAAACAAAATTTGATTCACTCGCTGCACGAGTGTTGAAGGCAAATAATCTGAATCTTGCTGCGCTCTCACAGACGAACGAAATGCCGCCATAATAATGGCTGCTCCAATGGAATGACCGGAAACATCAGCAATAACAAACGCTGGCCGTTTTTCTCGCGCAAGAAAACAATCGTAATAATCACCACCAACGCGATCGGCTGTATTCAATCTGCCTGCAACATCTAAGCCCGCAATCTGAGGGGGCAAAGTTGGAATGAGTCGAAATTGAATTTGGCGCGCGATTTCTAACTGATGCTCCAACTTCTCTGAACCGCGCAACTTTTCTGAAAGTCTACACACATGAAGATAAGAGGCAGCTTGATTTGAAATGGTAGTAAGTAAGGTTAAGTCATCATCGGTAAACGCAGTACCATCCGAGCGATCGGTAACATTGATGACGCCCAAGTTTTCAACCCCCATTTTCATGGGCACACAAGTAACGGGCGAAGACATAAGCGAATTTGTTTTATAGCGATCTCGATTACTGCCGAGTGATTCTGTTTTTACATCCGTAATAAGCAAAGGCTCATGACTCGCAAACACTTTGCCACTAATGCCCTCCCCGACTCTGACAAAGGATTTTTTCATTACTTTTTCATCCATACCATGTGCTGCAACAATTTTAAGTGCGCCCATGTTTTCATCAAAAATCATAATGGAAGCTTTATCAACGCCAAGAAGTTCCACTACTTGATCGAGAACAAGTTGGTAAACTTCTTCTAGCTCAACCGCATCGGCAATAGCCATGCTAAGTTTATGAACAAGATCAAGTGGGGCTAAGTGCTTTTTTTTCATAAATGATATTTCATCCGTAAAGTATGCTGGTGATCTTCTGTGATTGATTCTATTTCGTGCATAAAATGCTGAATTAAAAAAACACCTCTTCCAGACGACTGTTCATCTTGAGGCAGACTTCTTTCTTCTAGAGCAAAACCAGCCCCTTGGTCAACCACATCAAGCAAAATATAATCCTCTTCAACCTTAAGGTGAATGATGACAGGTGAAGCAACTTTTCCTTTATGGGCATGAAAAATGGCGTTGTTCACGGCCTCAATGAGAGAAGTGGTAATGCCTAAAATGGCATTTTGCGGAAATTTTTCATCTCCAAGCTTGCGTGCAATATCTTGTATCCACGCTCTTAGCATTTCTAAATACCCAGTATCACTATATATAGTAAGGCTTTCCTGGAACAAAGGCATGACCATCTCGCTTAAGCTTCTGGCATTTCACATGCGGCCTGCAAGTCTTGGCAAACTTCAAAAAGTCGATGTAAGCGAGTGATTTCGAAAATCGTTTTTACATCTTCACACAAGCTTGCCACTTTAAGCACTCCATCGGCTTGTTTGATTTTTCTTTGCAGCGAAATTAAAGCACCCAAACCCATACTGTCTATAAATGGCATATGCTGAAAATCCATCACCAAATACATTGCCCCATTTTCAATCAAACCATTGGTAATTTTTTTGAATGATCCAACTGAATCTGCATCGAGACTTCCTCCGCAATGCACAATTGAAATAGGTCCATTTGCTTCAACGTTTATTTTCATATTTCCTTTTTCCCCTCTTCATTTCGAAGTCCATATTCTTTTATTTTTCGGTATAACGTAGCTTGCCCAATTTGAAGACGCTTTGCAGCCTCGGAAACGCTGCCACTGCAACTTACAAGAGCCGACTCGATAGCATATTTTTCCACCAGACTTAAAGGAAGAACTTGATCAGTTACACTTTTGTGCGAACTGGAAAAAATTTTCGACTTTGCGTTTGATGTTTGCAGCATGTGTTTGGGAAGGTATTCTTTTTTCACTTGGCTATCGGTATGAAGAACTACCAATCGCTCGATCGTATTTTCAAGTTCTCGAACATTGCCCGGCCAATCATATTGCACAAGAGCTTCAAGAGCTTCGGGTGAAAAATCGATGAAAATTTTATTGTTTCGAGAACTATATTTATCAAGGAAAAATTGAGCTAGCATGGGAACGTCTTCTCTTCGTTCGCGAAGAGCTGGCAAATATATTTGCACAACATTCAGGCGATAATAAAGATCTTCTCTAAATTTTCCTTCCTTCACTTGTGTCTCTAAATTTTTATTTGTGGCTGCAATAACGCGAACATCAACGGGTATTACTTCGGTGCCGCCAATGCGGGTAATGGTACGCTCTTGCAAAAAACGTAACAACTTCACTTGAAGTGTAATATCCATTTCGCTAATTTCATCTAAAAATAATGTTCCTTTGTCAGCGTGTTCTACACTTCCAATATATCTTTTATCTGCACCTGTGTAAGCTCCGCGTTCGTGACCAAACATTTCATTTTCAAGTAACTCTTTTGGAATGGCTCCGCAGTTGATATCCAGCATATTTTCTGAAGCGCGTGGGCCCAAATGGTGAATGGCCTTTGCCACCAATTCTTTTCCTGTTCCACTTTCTCCACAAACGAGAACACTTGCTTTACTTTTGGCAAGCATTTGAATCATGGAAAAAACTTCCTGCATTTTTTCGCTTTGTCCTAAAAGGCGATCGAGCTTATGTGTAGGTGATACTTGATTTTGCAGGAGATACACTTTTTTTGTCAGTTGATACAAGTGACAAGCTCTTTCGACTGAAAGTTTTAATTTTTTCTGATCGAGTGGAAGCAAAAAGTAATCGAACACACCTTGCTTCATCATAGAAACAGCGAGTTCTGGAGATTGAGATGAAGCTAACACAATAATGGGTAAGTTGAGGTCGTACGCTTTGGCAAGTTCTATAAGCGATTCCAACTCCTCACCTTTTTCGTCATCACAAAAAAATAAAACACATGAAGGAGAAGATTCCTTTAATGTCTGTGAAAAATGTTGTGGTGGCACAAGAAGAAAGTCAAAAGAAAGGGATGACAATTCACGTGTCATTTTTTCCTTTGGCATAACCAAAAAAACAGGTGCTTCAGACATCTCTTAATTCCCCTTTACTTTTGAAGGATCGCGCATCTATTTCATATTTTTTGATGAGCTTTTTAAAATTACTTCTGTCCATACCTGCCATTGAAGAAGCATTGGTAATGTTTCCACGATTGGCCTTCAAGAGTTTTCCAATATACGCTTTGTTGAAAGCATGCATGGCGCGATTTTTTGCATCTTTGTAATTAAATTGTGCAAGGTCGGCATCTGCAGCTCCAGCAACTAAATAACACGATTCACCCAAAAGCTTTGAAGGCAATTCTTGCATGCTCACAGTATCGGAACTACAAAGCACAACAGCGCGTTCAATCACATTTTCGAGTTCACGAATATTCCCTGGCCACGAATACGCCTGCAAAGCTTGCATCGCATCAATGGAAATTTGCTGAACATCTTTTTTCACTTTTTCGCGGTACTTGTTTAAAAAGTGATAAGCAAGTAAAGGAATATCTTCGAGTCTCTCTTTCAAAAGGGGCAAGCCAATATTAATTACATTTAGCCGGTAGTAGAGGTCTTCGCGGAACTGCCCGTTTTTCACAAGAAGCATAAGGTCTTTGTGCGTTGCAGCGATAATGCGCACATCAACTTTTCTAATGTGAACATCACCAACTCTTCTCAGTTCACCCTCTTGCAAAACGCGTAAAATTTTTACTTGAAGTGATAGAGGAAGATCTCCAATTTCATCGAGAAAAATGGTTCCACCATGAGCTTCTTCAAAAAGACCCATGTGATCTGAAACTGAACCCGTAAAAGCACCTTTTACGTGGCCAAATAATTCTGACTCTAACAAATTTTCTGGAATAGCACCTGAGTTAATCACCACAAACGGCTTCGTTTTTCGAATGGACCTCGCGTGAATAGCTCGTGCCACCAACTCTTTACCTGTTCCGCTTGCACCTTGAATGAGAACAGTAGAACTCGTTCCCGAAAGCGCATCAATCGTGGCAAACACTTCACGAATATTTTGGCTTTTGCCCACAATTTCTTCAAATTTTTCTGTGTGCGTGTGTTGAAGTTCTAGCTCGTAAACTCGCTGAACAAGTCTATGGCGCTCTAATGCTTTTTCAATCAACAATTTTACACGTGCTACATCATCAAAAGGTTTTGTGAGGTAATCGTATGCACCCTTCTTGATGGCAGAAACCGCAGACTCAATACTTCCAACTCCAGTAACAAGAATAACTTCTGTTTTGATATTATTTTTTTTGATGTAATCTAAAATTTGTTCGCCCGAAAAACCTGGAAGCATAATGTCCGTGAGCGACACTTCAAATTGCTTTTCCCCCAAAAGACGAACAGCTTCATTTCCATCTTTTGCTACTTCGAACGTGAGTTTCATTTCTTGAGCAATTTTTTCAAAAACTCGAGTCATCGATTGATCATCGTCAACAATAAGTAAATTGGTAGACTTCAACATTATTCCTCCACGTTCTAGTGCGTGTAAACAATTAACGCGCTGTCATTCTGAGCGCATGCGAAGAATCTACATTATTTGAAGGAGATCCTTCGTTCCACTCAGGATGACAACGGTGGACAACAAGTTTTAATTGTCCACCAACCCTAATCAAGCTTCATTCCATCTCGTTCGATATGGCGCTTTTTTATTTTTTCAACCAAGGTTGTTCGATTCAATTGCAACAACGTTGCTGCTTGATTTTTATTCCAATTTGTTCGTTCCAATGCTTGCAAAATGAGATTGCTCTCAAAATTTTCCACCGCGAGCTTAAAGGAAAGGCCTTCACTTGGAAGAGATGGCGATGTGAAGCTGCCATTCCCTAGTTCTGCCGAAGCTGATGACGAAACGTTGGCTCTGACGGCGGGCGGCAAATCTGCAATTTGAATTGACCCTTCTCTTCTTAAGACAAGAGAACGCTCAATTGTATTTTCCAGCTCTCGCACATTGCCTGGCCAACGATATTGCAGCATGAGATTGAGCGCATCATCACTTATTCCTGAAACGTGAGATTCGTTTGCAGTATTGTATTTTTTTATGAAGTGACGCACCAAAAGCGGAATGTCGCACTTGCGCTCACGAAGTGGTGGAACCTGAAGAGGAATAACATTTAAACGATAAAAAAGATCTTCACGAAATCTTTTTTCGGCAACAGCTTGTTCTAAGTTTTGATTTGTTGCAGCTACAATGCGCACATCAACTTGCTGATTTTTGTTTGATCCAACTGGCTCGTAACTTTTTTCTTGAAGTACTCGCAACATTTTTACTTGGAGGTTTAAATCCATATCTCCAATTTCATCGAGAAAAATAGTTCCTTTATCAGCAACCGTAAATTTTCCCAATTTGTTCGCAACTGCTCCGGTGAAAGAACCTTTCACATGTCCAAACAATTCAGATTCCAAAAGTTCCCCCGGAATCGCCGCGCAATTCACAGCTACAAGCGGTTTTCCTTTGCGAAAGCTATTGTAGTGAATCGCCTTTGCGATGAGTTCTTTTCCCGTTCCACTCTCGCCCAAAATAAGAATGGTGCTGTCAGTTTCTGCAACTTTTTCGATGAGATCAAAAACTTCGCCCATCCCTTCGCTGGTACCAATAATATTTTCAAACTGATAACGTTCTTGAAGCTGATGCTTAAGCATGGTGTTTTCCACTTTTAATTGCTTATGCTCCAACGCTGTTTCAATAAGGGTAGCAATGTCGTCTAGTTCGAAAGGCTTGGTGAGATAATGGTAGGCGCCAGCTTTCATGGCTTCAACTGCAGAAGTAATGGTGCCAAAGCCAGTAAGTACAATGGCTACGGCCTCTGGCTGTTCGCGCTTGAGGCGGCGAATAAATTCAGTGCCGTCCATATTTGGCATCACCAAATCAACCAGGGCTAAATCCACCGCTTCTTTTTCCAAAATGAGCAAAGCATCTTCACCATTTCCCGCTATAAAAACAGTGTGCCCCAAACCTGTCAGAAATTTTTCGAGGGCTCGCCGAATGGAAACTTCATCGTCCACTACAATTATTTTTGCCATAAACTTCCTCCGTAAATAGAATTTTTAGACGTCTTGAAGAGGAGGAAAAGAAAGCGTAAACACCGTTCCCTTTCCTTCTGTGCTTGTCACATCAATTTCTCCACCATGCTCACGAATAATGCGATAACTGATAGAAAGCCCAAGGCCAGTACCTTTGCCGGGAGCCTTTGTGGTGAAGAAAGGATCAAAAATACGAAGCAAATCTTTTTTTGCAATACCAGAACCTGTATCCGCAATTTGAATGCGAGCTCCACCCAGTTTATTTTTTCCAAAACGAATACTAAGATCGCCACCACTGGTCATAGCGTGGCAAGCATTGGTCATAAGATTTAAAAAAACTTGCTGAAGCCTATCGGGATGTCCAAAAACACTTGGTATATTTTCGTCACTTTCAAGTTTTAGCCTTACATTCAAAGCTTTCATTTCGCCGGAAATAAATGGCATCACTTTACCAACAAGTGCATCCAGTTTTATTTCTCGTTTGTCACCTTCTTTGGAAACACGTGAAAAATCGAGCAAGTCTGCAACGATCTGTTTGCAACGTTTTGCAGCTTTTTCAACTTCTTCTAAATCTGGTTTCATGTTGTCATCATCATTCAGTTCACGAATCAAAAGTTGGGTGAGTGCCAAAATACCACCAAGAGGATTATTAATTTCATGCGCTACTCCACCTGCCAAAATTCCAATCGCCGCCATTTTTTCTTGTTGCACCACTTCACCTTGAAGCCGCTTTTCTTCTGTGATGTCGCGGTAAGAAACAATGGCTGAATCGTGAGTTCCGTTTTCACTTTGATAGGGATAAGCCGTCACTTCAAATTCACGATCATGAACAGCTTCTTCAAGCGACTGTGTAAACACCTTCTGCTCTGCAAGCGAAGTCTGCAAAGGACATCCTGGGCAAGGTGTTTTTCTGCTTGCAAACACTTCGTAGCATTTTTTCCCGGAATAGGTTTTGATGGAGGCATTGCTTACTGCGGCAGCTGAGGTATTTGCCCGTTCAACCGTATAATCTCTGCGCACAATGTGCACCGGAATAGTGATGGCGTCGAAGGTGGATTCCCACATGTACTTGCCGCGTGAAATGATACCTACAAGTTCTTCAAGTTCTTGAACGCGTTTTGTGAGCTGAGGAAGAAGCTTTTTGAGCTCCTCAGGTGAAAGAGTTGAGAGTGATTCTGCTGTGAGAGATGATAACGCTAAGCCCATTCGCATATTCCCTTCTGATAAGAAAAAAGGACGGAGTTAAGCCGCAAAGAAAGACTGGATAAGCAAAATCTGGTATCGCGCACTGTAAAAAAGAACCCCCATTCCCTTACAAGTATAAAAGTCTACCCCATCATAAAAGAAATGACGAGTAAAAATTTTGACGCTTTTTATAAGGTACTGTTTTCAGCTTGGTTTTTGGGGATATGTGAAAGGGGTTTAGAGGGTATGGGTAATGGGGAGAAATCTACCCACTCACTCCGTAGCAACAGCAGAATTATTATAGGGACGAATTCTTTGCAGATAGGCTTCACTGCATTGCCAATATTCTCCATCGCTGGAAGATTTGCACACCATTACCTGAGGGCCTTTTTTCATTCTTGTCACCATGGTTGAATCTGTTGGTTCTACCATCGCAAATCGCTGCACCACACTACTGGTTAAAAGATTTCCATTATAAAAATAAACGTGCGCCTCTGAGTTATGCGCTGCTTTCTGCTTTGCAACAGCTTCCAACCATGCCTGAACCTGAGGGTCGTTAGCATCGCCGGTGATGAGGATCATTTTTCTGATACTTTTTATATCGGTAATAATCGTCGAACCTTGGATGCTTGTTTCATCTAGAATTTCGACATATTTTTTTACTACTGCAGAAAACTTATGTTGCGGAACTTCAACCTGCTGCACTTGCTTTTCAACTAGATCAATTTCTTTCACCAATGCTTTTTGGTTGTAAGGACCTTTTGTATAGCTTTCCCGTTCAAACCAATAAACATTCACTTCGCCACGCATATGCTTGACTAGCCCTGCAAATGTTTTTCGTGCATCAACCTCAGATGTACCGTAATTTTTCTGAACAAACTTATCATCCATCAAAACGATAACGGGTTTTATTTTTTCATTGTTTTTATAAAAACGTTCGATAAGCGCATTGAAAAGTACTCGCATTCTTTTGCTGTTTAGGTTCGCTTTGCTTCCCGCAAGGACAAGGCTTGGAGTTTTTTCTCCGCTATGAACATACTCGTTCGCTTCAGCCATACTGGTGATGTGCACAAATCGAAAGGGTTCGTGCACGAAAGTATTCCAAGCACCAAGTTTATAGGTGAACCTAAGCTGAAAACTGCCAGCTGAAATTTGGTCAGCTTTTTCAACAAAGGGTTTGAGCTCATCTTTTGTTCCGTGAAACCAAATATATTTGCGTTCGGTAGTTTTTCCATACACTTCAAATTCGTCTTTATTGCGCCGCACCATATCAACATAATCCTGCGAAGCAGCATCTCCAAAGAAAAGATAATGGCTTGTATCCATACCTCGTCGATGCGCATTTCCTTCCACTTCCAAAAACTTTCTTAAGGCCTTCGCATCCATGTGCAAATAACCATTCACATCTGGGTAGTTCTGATATTGATTCACTAAAGCAGTATCTGGATATGCAACGCTTTTTAGAATTTCTACTCCCTTAATGGTTTGCCGAAACAAAACCGCTTTAGCCGCAACGGGAAGCTCAGGAATGTTGTAACGCGCGGCAAGTTTTCTGCCAGCTTTGTCTAAAACCAAATAAGGAATTTCCTCTGCGTTCTCAGGTTTTAGCGATTTGATAATCTCATCTTGCTTTGCTGACGATCCCATAACCACAAATGAAACGCCTCTCGCCAAAACATCTTTTATGCTTCGTTCATTTAACGCTGTAGGAAGAACAACTGGTTCTGTGAGCGTTTCCACCTCATCAACTTTCTTTCTCTTAAGGTCAGTTATTTCAGGAAACACAATTCCTGCATCACCACCTTGATGATAACGAATAAGAACAAAACCCTTTTCCTTTTCCGGAACTTTAGTAAGCACATGCAATCGTGCTAATTCATCAAACATCGCTTTATGCGTGCTTTTCTCCACAATGTAATAAAGGGCGTTAGGGTAAAGTAATTCATGCTGGAGAAGAGACAATGCATCAGTAAGACCTATCTCACTAATGCCATTCACCATCAGAATAACAGCTGTGGTTCCCTCTTTGGGAGTAATCATTTCATCATGAAGTGCTGGAGTATATTTCCGCGCGAGAGGCACACCTGAACCTGGAGCCGTTTGAACAAACAGTGTTCCATGAGCAGATCTTATGTACTGAGAAGGATGAGTGGCATCATAATGCGGAAAAACATCTTTAAATTTTTTACCTAGTATTTGAGTGAGTGTGGCTTGTTCATTTGGATTTAAAAAATAAAATTTCGCTTTTCTTGGCGCTCGTCCAAAAATTTTATCTTCATGAATTCTCAAGTCATCAGTACTTCCCACAAAGAGAATAATATCATCATCACTTGGTTTGCGAAGAAGACTTAGTTGTGCCAAGCCAAACTCTTCAAAGTGCCGCGGAGTTTCCAAAACTCTTGGCTGCAGATGATGAACTTTTGGGCTGCCTTCGGCAAGTCCAATTCGTTTCTTCACAATCTTCAGCAACGCACTATATGCTTTGGGATCAATACGATAATAGTGCTTTGAATTACTTATATTTCCATTTTTAATCGCAGTTTTTAATTCTTTCTCGGATCCTACAAAAAGAATGAGACCATCTTTTTCCAAATCTTGAAAAAATTGCTTTAAGTTCGAAAGGCTTAATTCTTGAAAGGCATCAAAACTTTTTTGGTTAGGACTTTTTGGCTCAAGTGAAAATGAAATGCCTTCATGTTTTGTTTCTACCTTCAATTTTCTCAGCACGATGGTTGCCAAAGAAGATTGAGCTTTGCTATCAAGAAAATAAGTTGGAATATTTTTTGTAGGAACAATGGAGCCATCGTCAATTTTAGCCTGCAATTGCGCAGGCATTCCTACAAAAAGCCAAATTGATTCGCGCGGATCAAGAATCTCACGAAGATTCGCAAGACTCACAGCTTTCATTTCTGGAAAAATTTCACTTTGGCCCGGTTGCGCTTCATTAGCTTCTGCTGGAACAAACGCATCTCCCTCTGCTGCACCAGCATCAGCCGGAGACGGAGCGTCTTCGTCGCCTCCGCCGGCAAGCTGAGCCAATACACGGGGAAGAAAGTGGAAAATATTTGAAATCATGCAAAAAAAATCTCTTTCCGAGGCGCTGTCAGAACAGGGCCCTCAAAAAGAGAGTCATCGGCTGAAAATCAAAAAAGTTGTGAAGTTTTTCTTGGATTTCTTATGGAAAAAGCAAATATTTAAAAAGTTCAGTGTTTTCAAAGGGAAAGAACTATGCTAGGCATACAAAGCTATGAAAAAAACTCCTCTTTTTAGTCTCTTTTTTGTCATTCTTTGCTCGGTGCTGTTCAGCTGTTCACGCGCCTCAGAAGAGAAAACAAGTGCAGAAAAACCGCAAGGCCCCATCAGCGTAGAACAATCTGAGTTTGCGCCAAGCCTCAAAAATCCACAAGAAAGCAAAGGTTCGGCTAACAAAACGGCCGCAACCCCTCAAGCTCAACGTGAACAAGCTGAAGAAACGCCAGCTCCGGCATCGCCTCAAGAAACGGCGGAACAAACTCCACCTGCCCCGCAAGAAAAAGCAGAACCCAGCGAACTAGAACAAACTCCAGTGGCTACGCTTGAACCCGAAAAAAAAATGGCAGACCCTAAAGAAATTGGCTCCATCTCAGCACCACGTCTAGACATCGATACCACACAAGAAATCACTGCGCCTGTCGAAGTTCCTTCCACTCCCATTTTGCTCGAAGCAAAAACACACCTGGCAATTCTCATTGATGCCTCGGGAAGCATGGTTGCACCCTTCACTTCTAGCTCGAGTTCAAAATTGGAACTTTTAAATGCCTCGCTTCTCAGCGTTCTTTCAGAGGTAGAAGCCGAACAAAATGATTTCCCGCGAAACATTGCTATTTCCAGCTTTGGAAATAAAAGCAGTGCCGATGAAAACAACTGTAAAGATTTTGGCACTTTGCTTCCACTTGGAAAAATTGACACAAGCGTTCTTCAGCAATCACTGCTCTCTCTTAAACCACAAGGCATCTCTCCCATTTCTCATGCGCTTGAAGAAACTTTAAAAACGTTTCCAAGCGATGGCGTAGACAAAGTCATTGTGCTCATTGCCGACGGGGCTGACACCTGCAATCAAAATATTTGCGAGTCGGTTGCAGAGTTTAAAGAAAAATATGGCAATCTTCAAATAAACGTCGTTGGCTTCGACCTCTCCACTGACGATCAAAAGCAACTTGAGTGCATCGCCTCTAAAGCAGACGGAAGTTTTTCACTTGTCCGAAACGAAAGCGAACTCATTTCATCTTTAGATCAAGCGATTAATTTTAACGTTCCTTACAATTTGAAAATTTCCGTCAAGGCTGGAGAAACAGCTCTTCCCGGCAAAATCACTGTTTTCAAGGCTGGCTCGGAAGTTCCATTGCGCGAAGAAACAAGTTTTGGAACAAAACTTTTGGAATTGAATCCAGGCACCTACGATCTTCTCATCGAATACTCACAATCCTCCGAAGCAAAACTGCCTTCAAAACTTATTAAGGGAGTAGAAGTGTTAGCAAATTCAAAAATTGAGCAAATGATCAATTTTGATTTGGCACCCATTACCCTCTCAGCGGTTTCTGATGATGACAAACCCGTTGCAGCTCGTTACGAATTTTTTAAATCTGGGCAAAAAAGTCCCGTTGCTCAAATAACTGCACCCGCTCAAAGCAAAACCTATTTTCTTACCCCTGGAAATTATAATATTGTAGCCATGAAACAAGACAGCGGACCCGAGCATTTTCTGCTCTCCGAAGAAAATGTTTCCCTTGCTCTCATGAACCCGGTTGAAAAAGTTTTCCGCTTTCAACGTGGAAGCATTGCTCTGAAAAACATCACTTCTCAACAAACCTCTCTTCCTTTTCTCTTTCGTATTTATGATCAAGAAAAACCTGATCACCTCATTGGCTCCGGTGCCCTCCCCGCTGAAGGCGGCTCCATACAAGTGGCTCCGGGGAAGTACTCTCTTTTACTGATTGGGCAAGATCCAAAGCTTCCGGCAAATCCAAGAACGCGCATTACAAATGTGTTGGTGGAACCTGCAAAAACAGTTGAAGTAAATGCGCTCTTCCAAATGGCAATCTTGCAACTTCACGCGCAGAACACTCAAAATGAAAATTTAAAGGCAAGCTTTAAGCTTTACGAAAAAGATAGTGGCGAACTTCTTACCAGCGTAGATTACAACGGAAAAGAAACTACCACGATTGCCATCCCTCCTGGAAATTATGATATTCTTTCTACCCTTACGGGAGATTTTCTTGAGCCAAAGCCAAGCGTTCGTTTAAAAAATGTTACGGTTTCCGTTGAACAACCAGCAAATGTAAAAGCACTTTTCACTCTAGGAACACTACGACTTCGCGGTGAAACTTCAAAAGGCAAAACCGTTACCACAAAGTTTTTTCTTTTTAACAGCACCGAAACTGAAGCTGTACTCGAAACTCCTGCAAGTGAGGCTTGGGTAACCCTTGCCCTTGTGCCAGGCACCTACGATGTAAAAGCTGTAGACTTCAATGCCAAAGAAGATGACACAAATGAAAAACGCCATGTTTGGCTTCGAGACGTAAACGTAGAAGATGCAAAATCCATTAGCCACGAAGCTATTTTCACTGCTGGAAAACTTCGCATCATCGGCAGAGGCCCAAATGGAAAGCTCATCAACTGTACCTTCAAGGTTTTTCAGTATGGCGCAGACAGAGAATTGATTAATGGCGAAACAGGCGACGATTGGAAAACCTTCGAAATTGATCCTGGCCGTTATTATCTTGAGGCAGCTTACGTAGATAAAGAAAATTCAGTTGTGTTGAAAAAATGGATCAACTTAAAAATTGATGACAACGAAATCGTTGAAAATGTACTTCGTTTTTAGTGCATGCATTTATTCGTAGCGAAATTCTTCTCTTTTGCCTTCATAATGTAAAACCTGATACAAAACAGGATTAATTCCAATTTCTATTCTGTTGCTAGAAGTATCAAGTTTCGTAGCAACGCTGTCCGAAACAAAACCAATACGCGAAGTTCCAAACAAAAGATCACGGACTGCAGCTGAAACATCCAGTTGTTTTTTCAGAACCCCCTTACCTGGAACATAAAGCCATTCTTTAGAAAAGGAATCTAATCCAATCTGCAGTTTACCTAACACCGTTCCTGTAAGGAGTTCCCCTGGAATCTGTGTAGCATTCGTGCCGGGAATGGGATCCAAAAAGATTTTTGTTTTCTCCTGCATAATTTTAAGAGGAATTGTTAAACTTGATGCATCTTCTGGATGAATCGAAAGATCGCCAAGTTCAATTCCCATCAATAGCGAAAGTTCTGCACTGATAATCTGCCCTTCTTCAACAGAAGAAATTTCCGGCCGCATTGATTTTATAATTGGCTGGCCATGGCTATCGTAACGCAAGCTCACTGATCCATCTTCATTTTTATCATATTCAAGCGCGTAAAAATCTACACGAAGTCCAGAAAGTTGGAGTTCAAAACGGTGTTCATCTTTTGCCTGTAACCGTGGAACATGTCTTGTGTCCATTCTAAATCGCAACAAAAGTGGTTGATCCTTTTCAAGGTAGTTTCCTTCAGAAAGTGAAGTGCCAAGCAATTCTAAAACACGAGGTCTCAGTTGACAGAGGATTGCATCTTCTTTTTTGATTTCTAAACCCGTATCACCACATCTCTCGGAAAGCATTACTCCATCTGCATTTGTCAAAACATCATTGTGAAGATTCAACGTATCTTCAGGATAGTGTGCAGTGAAGGAAAAGAGAAGTGCATTGATGAGATCGAAACCAACACTTGCTGAAAGAGCTTTTTCGTGTTTTCCCTCAGACACATTTTTTGCAGAAGAAATAAGAATTCCCTTTTTATTTTTTCCATTTGCTTCAAGTGAAAGATCAACCGGCACATAAATACCATTTGCATGGAAAGCAAATTGTTTTCCCAATTGAAAGTTGAGAGGAATTGAAAAGTTTTCTTCAAGAAATGAAAGCGGTAGAGAAATGTTTGAATTAATTCCGTTGTACATAAGACCCGTCATTAATTGTGATCCACTACAATACATTTGTTCATTGATTGTTTCAAACACTTGGGTACTTATAGCAGCTGTCTGCGAATCAAGCGCATTTAAAGCCCTACATATTTTCAACGTGTTCCCTGAAGTTTTTTCTTCTTCGCATCTGATTATATGCCTATATTTTGTTGCATCGCCCAAATAGTGATCTGGTGTAAGTGAAGAAGGTCGATTGTCGCAATAAAGTTTGCTTCTAAAATCACAATCGTCTTGAGGAGCATTCACCAACACATACGCTTGTCCATTGCTGTCTTTTTTGTTTTCAAGTTGCAAATCTAAGATAATCTTTCGAAATGAAATAAGCATGGGCAAGGTGATTTGTTTCCCCTTGTTATCAACACTCATGTTTACACGCACTCGCAAGCGATCGATATTTACTCGAAAAGAAAATTCATTTTCTGAAAAATCTATATTTTGAATTTCAATCTTTTCCATTTCCGGAGCTTCACGCAACGAAAAGACATAAGGACTTTCTTTATCGCCAGTCGCACAACGAGGAATCATGGGCATTTCCTGCTGAGTCTCATTTTCGTCTTGCAGATCTTCGTCACCATCAACATCGTTTTGAACAAGCGATCCTAAAAGTGTTTTAAATTCATCTGAACGAAAATAATTGCTTAAAAGTGGCTGAAGTTCTGTTTCAATAAAGTTGGATTTAACAAACAACGAAGCAGCATTTTCAATTTCATATCGATTTGTCTTGGAGTGAGGAAGCACAAGTTCTCCCCACGTAAAGGTAATTGTTTTTCGTTTATTTCCCTGAACAAAGGAAAGAACATTCACCCCAACTTGTGGTGTAACAGTAAGATGATAAACACCGTTACTGTTCGCGCGAATTTCTTTTTCTTCTTCATGATTCACCTGAACTGTGACAGGAATATTTTTATCTGCAAAACGAAATTCATATTTTATTTCAGGAAACAAATTTGATGCATAAAAATCTCTTTCTTCTGGAGAAATAAGTTCAAACTCTTTTGCACCCGCTTCTCTATTCACCACAAACGGGCCAAAGCTTAAACAGGCATTCTCTTTTTCCAATGCAGCGTTACAAATATTGAGGGTAATATTATTTTCACCAGCCTGCAGAGGCACACCAATTATGTATTTCCCGTCTGATTGAGCGGCTTGATGAACACACTCTATATTTTTACTTTGTTGATCATCCTGATAATTTGTATTTCGTGCTACAACTCTTACACCAGCAGTTGCTGCTCCAATAAAATCACAGTTCGCACAAGACCCCAAAAGATCCGCTGTGATATTTAAATGAGTTGACTGCTTTAAAGCTTCACTCTGCAAAGAGGGTGAAAAAGAAAGCTCCACTTTCTCTTTCTCAATCGGAATAACTCGGCTGATTCGGATTTGCTTTTGAACATCTCCCCCATCAGAAAAGCTAGCATGAGCCACGACAGTATAAGGACCAAACGTATCCAGCTGAAGCGGAAGTAAAAAATATCCATCATCAGTAAGGCAAATTTCTTGATCCTGAGCTCTACTCTCATCGCAGACATCACGAGATTCAAGCTTATCAAAAGTTGATGTTTCACGGGTGTAAGCATTTTGGAGTGAAATGGAAAGACCAGAGAACCGTTGCGTTAAATCTACCTTTCCCTTCAGCAGATACACACTCTGAGTGGTTCCGCCTGAAAGGTATTCTACGCATAACTGATCGCTACTGTTTTGACAGTCAACTATCGGTAGAGCACTTGGCACAATACAATTTGCATCGCGCACAAACGCTTCATCATTGCTCGTTTCCGGCTGGTCTTCATTTTCCACATTTTCATTTGTGCCAACTTCATTATCCACTTCTATCTCTTCGCTTAAAAGTGAAAAGCTGCTTGTCGATGTTTTCACCTCATCACCAATAGCATGCTGATTCCACCATTGTTTCAAAGTGGAAAAAGCGTCCAACGCCAAAGCCTTTCGTTCCAACTGAAAGAATGAAAGGAGGCAAAGCACAAAAATAAGAAAAACCTTCCGAAGTTTCATAGCACCTCTTTTTCGTCCCCTACTCAAAAAAGTTGCGTAAAAAAAGAGCGCCTGCATCAAGATCCATAACGCACAGCATTAGCGGGGTGCGGCTTGCTTGTCTGTGCGTTCTCATCTTTAAACGCTTCCCTTACCTTGGCCATGAAAGAAAAATGAAATTGTAGCAACTTTTTAAATCAGCTGCCGATAAGGACAGGTATCGTAGCAAGGAAATACCTATGAAAAAATTGTATCTTTATAATTTAACTGGTCTTTTTTTCGCCCTTTCACTCTTCACTTCATGTGCTGGCGAAGACAAAGACCTGCTCTTTTTTCCGCCACCTGTGCTGGAAACACCTGCGCCGCCTAGCGCTAGCGCTGCCAGTGAAAAATCGTGCGATGTTACCTTCACTTCTCAGCTTTGCGTGAGTATTTTGGGTGAGAACATTTCTGTTGGTGTTGATGAAGGCGAGGAATTGTGCGCCGAGGTTGCTGGTTTCCCACTGCACATCAGAAATGGAAAAATCAGTTTAAAGGGAAGTGAATTTCCGGATGTTGAAGTTTCTGGCCACGGCCTTCCCGCCCCAATCACCCTCAATGGGAAAGGCAGTGACTCTGGAGAAAATAATATTGGCGAAGGTACCATTGATAATGCTGGGAATATCACCATCAACAACTTTTCATTTTACATTAACGTCTTAAATGCTTCGGTTGAAATTCCAGGATTCACGCTCACCACAGGTTCAACATCGGCCCTTGATTATCTTCCTGCCATTTCTGGTCATTCTACCGATGGTAGTGGAGCGATAAAGCTTGTCATGGCTAAAACCCTTGGCCACACTATAGATGCGGCCGATGAGTTTTTGCTTGGAGCTTCAATGCAAGCAAGTTTTACAGGAACGGTGAACCCATCTTTAGGTGAATGCGGTGATAAAGATGCTCCGAAAGCACTTGAGGTAAAGCAAATCACTTTCAATACTGATGGCAGTAAAACTGAAGCAGCTCTTCCAGACGGAAACAAATTAAATATTTCAAACGGAACATACCTCTCTTCAGATACACACCAAGTAGGATCAAAATATGAAAGCTCAGCTCATTTTAGAATTCGAAATACAAGTTCAAAGTCGGTGGCCATAAAAATTCCTGCAAGAAAAGGAAGTTTTCTTTTTCATTCAGATTCCAGCTTAACTACAGAGCTTGCATCAAAAAAATCTCTCTTTCTTGATGTCACCTTTCGACCAAAACAAAACGTTGCTCTTCCGGGCGAAAATAAAGAAACCCTTCTCATTGGCACCGAGCTTTTTGAAATTACTGGTATTGCCTTGGAAGAAAGTGGTGATCTCAGTTTAGCCGAAGTAAATGATGATGGTTCAATTGGAAGAGAAAATGTTCAGGAACTTGAGCTTGGAAATGTTGATGTGGTTACGAGTCCACAACGTGGATTTTTTAAATGTGAAAAAATAACCTGCAATGACACTGAAATTATACATCAGTGCACCACCTGCGGAGATCCTTCTCAAGAAGCATGTGAACTTCTGCCTATAAGCACAGAACAAACACCTCTGGGAGAAGTAGATGCAGACTGCAAACCCTTACGACCTCTGGAAAAACCACTCACTGTAATTGACATAAATGAAACTGGAAAAATATCTCTTTCTTCTCAGCAAAGTATTGTTGCCGTAAGAAATCTTGGAACAAAAAGTATTACGATTACAGAAGTAACCGTTGAAGCCCTTAGTGGAACACATGCAAACGGCGAATTTACTCTTCTTCCCGGATCCATTTTTCTTGCTTCCGAATATGCCGAAGCGCAGAAAAAAATAAATGAGCTCACCCAGCAAAGCAATGTACGATCTGCACTTCCACTCTCTCTTCCTCCTTATGAAAAGGGAAGAAATGAAGTAACCGCTTACATAGCTATATTGTATCATCCAAAAGATCTTCGCGGAAGCAACGGAAGTGAAGCTGGAATTGGAAGCAGCACTATTGATAAAGCAAAAATTACCATCAAAACTGAAGAAGACAAAAATAGATCCGTCATTGTTCAAGGAAGTACTTCTCTTTTTTCTATCCCCGCGCTTGAGCTTTACATTAAAGATCCACTTTCTCTTAAGCAAATTGCTCATAATCAGGCCTATCCCTTTTCAGGCATTACTCAAGAGATTGAAGATATTTCAGTACCACTTTTTCTAAAACTTTCGGACGCTGCAGCTTCTCCCACTCGCATCACGTCTATTACTATCAGTGGAAATGATGCTGATCATTTTGAATTATTAGATACAAAAGAAAAAATTGATTCCGTTCAAACAGTGGCGGGAAAAAAACTGCATTGTTCCATCCCTTCTTTCGATCCAAATTCTGGTGAACTTATGAGTGAGTCCTTCGATCTCAAGCCAGTAAAAATCAATGCGCCTGGCTACGATCTAAGCCCTGGGGAATATACAACAGAAAACATGCCGCTCTTTGGATGCATTCGTTTCAAAAAAACAAGTGATTCAACTCAAAAATCTTTTGAGGCAGAACTTACGGTAAACGCAATTGAACTTGATAATAGCAAACAGCCAGCAAGAAATGCAGATGGATCTCCAAAAGAATCTACTCTCGTCATCAAGTTAATGGCTGCTGTAAATCCTCTGAAGGGAAAAATGGTTTTTCGAATTACGCAAACTCTTTCAGTGATTTTGACAGGTGACAATTCAATTGTAACTGGAATTGATGCTTATAAAGAAATGAAAAAAAACATTGATGCTGGTCGCGCCAAAAAAAGTGATACACAAGTTTTTCTCAGCTCTGTTCTCTTGGACCCTTTCGATGAAATAACAATGAAAGACAGTTCTGGAGAAGAAATTCTTTCCATCCCGCAAGACGGCATTACTGCTGTATTTCGCGCCGTTGACAATCATGTGGTTGATTCAAAATATGGAAATGAATTTTTGTACGATTATATTAATTTTCCTTTTGATGCTTCCAGACCTGAAGGACAAAAAGGTATTTTTGAAGATTATCCAAATGTTCCTGAAGACACAAAAGTGAATGGCTGGCGCATTTTCACTTCTGCCCTTTCCTATCCGGGTCCTCTTGCAGAAAGAGAAGACTTGCCAAACTATCCATCCGAATGTGAAATAGTAGATCCTTGTTCAAAAGAAGGATTTATAAAATACACTAAAGCTGGTATTGGCAGCGATGGGAAAGGTGCTTGCGCGTTTTTCTATGCAAGCGCTGGAAAGTTTGACAGCCCTGCATTCCATGCTGCAGATGAATTACCGGGCGGCATGTACCAACGCATGTGCAATCAAGTAAATCAAAAACAAAATATTCTAGATGTAAACACTGGTCGCTATCAACTCAACGGACAAATAACATTTGAAGAAATTGGCTTTAGGTTATTCGGTCCAAATTTTGTGCATATACCAGCTCCCTACGGACCTGTTCCTGGCGCAAAGGAGTTAGATGAAATTTTCCACACTGCGTTCACAACGGGAACGTTGAAACCACAGGAAAATGCTGAAGAGCCAAACGTACTTCCTGATGAGCACATCGATATCAGTAAAAAAATGTACAAGATTAACTTGGATGACAAAAAACATGTGAATCCACCCATTTGCAATAACAACGTCAGCAATAGACGTTATGGAAATATCACCGCCAGCAGCTGGAAATACTTGAAACCTTACATTTCTCTTGATGAGGAAGGCGAAAAACCAGCGGGATGTCCATCCGAACCTGGAGAAAACTATGCCGGCGGAACCGCATTTTTACACGGTCTCCCGTTAGACCCTGATACACACAAAATTAGTTTTGTCACTGCCGTTCGTTTCAAATCATCACCAGAACTTACTTTTGTTTTTAATGATGTCATGAACTTCTTCGTTCTCAATGGCTGGATGTGTGATCCAACTGGAAGCGAAGAAAACTTTGAAGGCGAACGTTGCTATGATGTTGAACTCAACGATCGTGATGCAAGCACTCAAGTTTCAATTTTGGATGAATAAGGAAAAAATATGCCTCCAAGAATAAGCGATACTATTGGCGTTGAATCTAGCGGAAGTTTAAGCTCTCCAATAGGAACCATTGTAACACCAGACGGTGATGCGGGGAAGAGTCTCAAGCTTGCCATCAGTGCAGCTGAAAGCATTTGGGAACGTTTTAGCCTTGGCGTCAACTATACAAACGAAACCCTTCACCTTAAAAACCATACCGACGTTGCAGCTCAAACAACGCCTGTAGATTATTCTGGCTTTTCTCTTTCTGTGGGAAAACGAGAAATATCAACACTTTCCCAAGGACCACTTCGCGGAAGTTTTTTTTCTGGTCAGCAAACCAATATTGGTTATGCTGATGCGTGCATTTCAGATACGTCATTTACCTTTGAAGGTGAATCCATCACAGCAGATGCAAGTGCATGTGAAAAGCTATTGCGAGAAAGTTCTACTTCATCTTTAGGGTACCGCTATTTCTTCGATGGTGGACTCAATCTCTCTGCTCAGCTTGGATTTGAAATTGGCGTTGTGAAAAATCCTGACAATGAAAAAGTTGGAGGCAATAGTATTTTTGCAGCCATAACCGCAGGCGTAGCTGTTGGATATAATTGGGGTGAAGCAACAAAATCAAACAAGCACTTTGTTGGTCCACTTGAAATGAGTTACGACATTCTCACCTTTCTCTTAAATGTAAGCCTACAAGATTCCATCAACAAAGTCTTAACGCAGCAAAATGAGTTTGCAGCTCCTGTTGCCGAAGGTGGAGCGAGCAATGAAAATTCGCCTCAAGATGACGTTCCTCTTTTTTTAGGCGTTCTCTCTTATGCTTATGTGCCAGCATCAAACACTGCTCAGTTTATTAACGCCGAAGGAAATATTCGTTTTGTTTATCCTGCCTTAGATTTAGCTGCGGCAGCTTACTTTGCAGCCACTGCAGATGGTTCAGTTTCCAGCAAAAGCATTGCACTTGGACATGCCGTGGATGCTGCGGGCAAACTCGTTTACACAGTACTTCGTCTTGACACTGCTGCAGAACGAAAGCAACAAGAAGCTGATGAGCTTGATAACGCATTTGTAAATGCTGCTCTCATTCGTTTTGCAATGAGAAGTGGTCTCTTTGCACTTGGCGTTGCAACAGATTCGCAAACCTTACGAACACTTCCCATCTCTGTTGCAAAGCAAGCTGATCCGCGAGAAGAAAATTCACATTTCCAACTTGGATATCGTTTCACTTCCGAAGGTGCAAACCTTGCGTACATTGGAACAAGATCTCCACTTGGAAAAAAACTTTACATGGAAGCAAGGTTAGCCAGCCCTCTTCTCACTCCCGGAAATCTCGAATCAAGAGTAAGTGAAGATGAACCGCTGGAAAACGCAAAAACTCCAACAGCCGTTGAAACTGAGCTTGGGTTTAGGCATTCTGTTGGAGAAAATGCAGATCTTTCTGCAGGGGCACTCATCGGAAATATTTTCGGAGACAAAAACAACTCTGCTCTTGCTGGAGTTTCCGCCGGACTTGAATTGTACTCAAGAGATTTCCCAATCGGCCTTGTTCTACGTGCCGCATGCAACATGGATTTCCCGTCCAACGACACCAACTGCAATCTCAACACTGGCATTAGCTTTCGGTAATTATACCAGATTGAGGACATGCCCTAAGAATACAAACCATTCGTAATAATATACACCGCCACTTCAGTATTCACCAAATCGCGAAACTTTTGATTTTTTGAGATGCGTTGACGGATATCGGTGGAAGCAATATTTGGAATCTCAGAATCTTCACCTCGCGGCACAAATACCACCGGCACCAATTCCTTGATAATATCAAACTGATGCCATCTGCTTGAAGCGGCCTCGTTGTCGCTGCCCGCAATAAGCTGAAACTGTACCTCTGGATATGTTGCCTGCAAATGCCTGATAGTTCTGAGCGTGCGGCTGGTGCCTCCAAGTTCACGTTCGATATCTGAGACCTTGATGTGGTGATTGCCCAAGCTGTTGAAAGCAAAAAGACACATTTGATAGCGAAGTTTAAACTCAGTTAATTTTTTTCCAAACGGGTGCTCGAAACAAGGGATCACCCAAATTTCATCCACAACATTTCGTTCTAAAAGCCAGGTACAAATGGAAAGATGACCAAGATGAGGTGGATCGAAAGATCCTCCGAAAAGACCAACTCGCTTACGTTTGCTGGATTTAAAGATCATGAAAGCTTCCTTGTTGCGTTAACAGTTCGCTCGTACTAGCGTACTTTGCCATGAAACTCAATCGTGTTCTTGTTATTCATAAAGGCGCATCACTTACAGAAAGCTCAAAACTTTTTTCTCGTGTTGAATGGCTGAAAAGAAGACGTCAACATGAGACAAGTTTGTACGAAGTTCTACAAGCTCTTGAAGCTTCTGTAAAGCATGTGGAAGTGATTGACCGCGAACATCTTCGACATATTCCCAGCTATGTTGATCTCATCGTCACAGTAGGCGGCGATGGAACTGTGCTTGCTGCTTCGCATGCATTGAAAGACACTCCTGTTTTGGGCGTCAACTCTATGCCGGGAATTAGCGTGGGGCATTTTTGCATTAGCCATTCCGACAAACTTAAAGCCGTGCTCGATCAGATTGCGAACGATAAAATAAAACCAAGTTTTCTTCCTCGCATGCAAATACTATCAAACGGAAGACCAATCTGCACTCCGGTGCTCAACGATATTTTATTCACCAGCAACTCTCCGGCTGAGTCGGTGTATTATTGGATTCAGGTAGGAAGAAAAAAAGAATTCCAACGCGGTTCTGGTCTTTGGATTAGTGGCGGCCCTGGATCTAGCGCTGGATTTAGCTCTGCGCGCGGCAAGTCTTTTTCAATCACTTCAAATGTAATCAAATATTTGGTGCGCGAACCCTGCCCACTTCCCAAAAAGCATTACAGTATGTTAAAGGGCAGCATTTCTCCACGGGGGCAACTCACTGTCACTAGCGTCAGCGAAGGTGGTACGCTTTATGTGGATGGCAGCATTCACTGCATAGGCCTTAAAGTAGGGCAAAGTTTTTCGGTGACCGCATCAGACCAGCCTCTTCCCATTTTTCTCAGCAAAAAACAGTTGGGCCGTTAAGCTACGGTTGAAGCGGCAACGTTTCTGCAGCGGGGAAACTCTCCACACCTTGATGAGAAGACGAAAACGAACTGAGGCGTTCATCGATTCTGCCAATACGTTTTTCGGCTTTGGTGTAAGCGGAATTTGCATGCGCAATGTGAGTGCCTATTGTGGTGAACTCGGCAGTAAAGCGATTCACCTCCGTGCGAATACGTTCCATGTCTTTCAAAATATCTTTTGCAAAACGTTCAACACGCATTCCCTTCAAGCCAAGCAAAATGGTATTGAGGTAGGCATAAAAAGTGTTGGGAGAAACTGCTATAACATGTTTTTCCATAGCATAAGCAACAAGCGGCTTGCTTTCATTAGTTTCGTGATCTTTTGCGATGATTTCATAATACACATTCTCGGCGGGAATATACATGAGGGCAAAATCAAAGGTGCCCTCTCCTGGCCTGATATATTTTTTTGAAATATCGTCGATGTGTTTTTTCACATCGGTGGCAAATTGTTTTCTCAAAAGCTTTTGCTGGCTTTCTTCTGTAGCTGAAAGTAATTTTTTAAAGTTTTCTAAAGGAAATTTTGCATCAATGGGAACAATGCCATGTGCAGTTTTAATAATGGCATCTACGCGCTCACCATTAGAAAAACCAAATTGCATTTCATACGATTCTTGCGGCAACATTTGCGCCAAAAGATCGTGAAGAAAATGCTCGCCTAAATTTCCGCGCAACTTTGGAGAACGCAAAATTTCTTGCAAGCTGGCAATATCTTTGCCCACTTCGGAAACTCGCTTGGTGGCTTCTTCCAGCTTCATCATGCGGCGTTCAAGCTCAGAAACCACGCGCGCTGCATTATCAAGCCGGTCGCCAACGGTTTTGCCCACTACATCAAGCTTGGACCCCATAGAGTGATTGCTCTGCTGAATGTGCCCAGATTGCGTTTGCAGAAACTGCGTCATGCTTTCGCTGCTGCCAGCAAGTTTATCGCGCACCGTCGATTCAAATTGCTGAAACTGTTGCGCCAAAAGCGTAAACTGCTGCTTTACGCCTTCATCATTTTGCATTTGCTGTTCGCGTTGTTTTTGTTGCACAAACAAGAAAGCCGCAGCACCCGCAAGCGCCAAGGCTATCAACCAAGGAAGAAATGTAAGAAATGTCATGGAGAGGATGTATACAAGGGAGCGTTCACTTGGCAATGAAAAAATGGTTTTGAAGATTTTCTTCTTTAGTCAACTAACTCTACATCAGGATTGAAGCTGTAGATAATAGGAAAATGGCCACTTGATTGAGGAGAAAATTGTTCATGATCTCCACCAATATTTCTGCCATGGAACAAATGAACTTTCATCTCTTCTGTGAGAGGAACAGAAAGGGAAGCATGCCCTGCGAGATGTGTTTTTATTTCTGTAATCATTACTTCAGCTTTTTGTTTTGCGACACCATCTTTGCTCAACGCCGGAACGGCTACTTCATTCTCATCCAAATAACTTATTGAATCTCTTGTAGCAGCTTCATCCAACTCAAGATTGAGAATAGTTGTTTTCTCGTTCAGCCCTTTTTCACCAAGTGTATAAGTGTATTTTAAAGTCACTGAACCTGTCATTCTATTCTTCTTCGCAAGCCCCATTACAAAATCTCGCACTTCTTTCGTGTGCTCAAGGTATAGTTTTTGTATCTCAACTGAAACTTCACTGTGTTCAGAGAGAGCCTCATCTTCTCTTACTTTACCTGTAAGTGGATCGTGCATTTTCAGCTCACCAAGATTTGCTGTTGCTGCATGAGCTGCTGGAAGAGAGGCTTTAAAGGCTGCCATGTCAATACGGACTGCCTCAGCCTTTCTTATGAGTGGTCGTGGAGCGGAATCTCCTTCAGGAAGTGTTGTGGGAGCTGGAGTGTCAGCAAGTGCTTCACTAAGTTTTTGTGAAAACTCTGGATCTCGTTCCAAAATCTGTAAACCACGCAAGCCCGCAAGAACATCTCTTTTTTTATCCGCTTCTGGTGCATCTTCTACAGCTTCGGCATGAACGCGTTCTGCAGCTGCTTTGCTTGCTGCATCAGCGGCAACTTTCGCAACTCTAGCTTCTTCGGCTTTTTTGTTGTTTTCAGCTAATGCAAGACTCCCTTTGTGCTGTTTTGAAATCGTATTAGCTTTGATATCAAGACTCACAACTAAAGCTTTTAGTTTTTTATCACTCGCAAAGTCACTGCCTGTAAGTTGTTTTACAAGTTCGGCTTTCTTTTGAGTAAAAGCTTTATAAGCTTCAGCAAGTTTTTCTGGATCGGCTGAGAAGTTTTTTACAGCTTGCTTATATTCCTTTTCAGCCGCAACAAATGCAGCGCTTGTCTCGCGCATCAATGTATCTTTTGCCTCAGCAGCTTTTGCTTTGGCGTCTGCAACTGCAGCCTCTTCAGCTCTTTTTGCAGCGCGTTCTGCATCTACTTTTGCTTTTTTAGCCTCAGCTACTTTGGTTTTCGCAGCAGCTAGATTTTTTTCATGTGCACTAGAA